>JBOGSE010000199.1:0-3365 GCA_050694895.1 bacterium
GCGATGCCGATCAGCAGGTCCGCCCGGCGCATGTCAGCTCCCCGGCCGGCAGGTGGGCCCCGCCGGCCCTGATGGCACTACTTGAGGACGCCGATCTCTTTCAGGTACCGCCGCAGTGTCTGATTCATCCGGTCCAGGTAGAGCCTGTACTGCACGTGATCCATGTAGCCCGGCACCAGAAAGACCGATTCGTAGTACTGTTTGTACGCGGGTTTGTCCAGCACTTGCTTGACCGCCTTCTCCCAATAGGCGATCGCCCCAGAGTCCATGCCTTTAGGGCCCAGCAGACCGCGGAACTTGGTGACCACGATCTCGACGCCCTGTTCGGTGGCGGTCGGAATGGTGGACTTCGGGATACGCTTCTCGGTGAATGAGTTGATCACGCGCACCTGGCGGGCCTCGACCTGCGAAGCCACCTCGGCGTACTCGCCGACGCCAAGATCCACGTGGCCGCCCAACACCGCCAGCAGCAGATCGCCGCCGCCTTCAAAGGTGACCGGCTGGACCTGGACCTTCCCGACCTTCTGGACCTGGTGGGCGATCATGTGCTCGACTGAGCCCGGCGTGGCCGCGCCGAAGCGAATCTGCCCGGGCTTAGCTTTCGCCGCGTTCAGGATGTCAGTCAGCGTCTTCCACGGCGAGTCGGCCTTGACGTAGAGAATCATCGGATCGAAGAACACATTGACGACCGGCGCCAGATCGAGGAATGTGTGCTGTGTCTTCGTCAGCATCGGTGTCTGCAGGAAGGTCGGGGTGGACCCATACATCACGTAGCCGTCGGGCGGGCTCGTGGCGACGAACGTCACCGCGGTCGCCGACCCGCCGCCCCGACGGTTCTCCACGACGAGCGCGACATTCACGATCCCCTCGAGGTTCTTCGATAAGTTGCGCAGGAAGATATCGCCGCCGGCGCCGACGCTCGAGTGCGTCACCAGCGTGATGGGCTTCGAAGGGTAAGATCCCTGCGCGAGCGCCGCGGCACAGATCAGGAGCACCGATACGAGGACATACGCTGTTAACCGAAATGCCTGTCGCATTCTCACATCCTCCTCCCGAGTTGAACGCTTCAACGCCTCACCGATCGTACGCGAAGAGCGGATTGCCGTTGTCCAACACGACACGATCATCCAGCACCACGGTCGGGTTGAGCATGATGATGTCGAGGTGGATGGCGCTGTCCACCGTGCCCGCCAGGCTGAGATTGTCGCCGAGCGCCACATGCGCCTGGCCGAGGCGTTTCTTGACCTCACGGCTCTTGGGGATCAGGCGGCAGGCTGGGTTGGTGCCCAGCGCGAGCTCGGCCGCGCAGTTGCGCCCCCCGGGATCCTTTCGGCTCAGGATCTCGTTGAGGGCTTGTGCCTGCGCCCCGCCCTCGATTCGCGCGATCTGCCCCGCGACGACTTCCATGCGAAACGGCTCCGTCACTTGCCCGATCTTCTCGATGAGATAGGGGTTCACCACGACGCCGGACGTGCGGCCTTCCACCGGCGCGATGGCGGCCTCGCCATCCGGCAGGCCGGAGAACTGCCCCGGCTCGCGCGCGAACCCCGAGAGAGCAAACGCCGGGCGGCCGGTCAGATCCATCGATAGGTCTGTGCCCTCCGGCGTTGTCACGCGCGCGCGGGAGGCGCCCGAGAGCAGCGCGACCCCGCGTTGGGTAATGCGGTCCACCTCGATGTAGTCGGCCGTCATGCCGCCGCGCACCATCATCTCTTCATCGACCTCACGGATGTTGCACACGCGCGCGCCGGCGCGCAGCGCGTCGCGCTCGGCGTTGGTGTGGGTCATCGAGTGCGAGGTTTGGATGATGATCGCGTCGGCCTCGCGCATGGCAGCCGCGACCGATGCCGGCGGCTCCTCGCCGCCCATCTCGCGGGAGGGCATCGTGACGACCACGGGCTGCAGGCCGTAGAGCGCCGCGGTCGTCGTCAAGAGATCGGTGATCGAGCGCGGGCGCTCGAAGTCGGTCACGATGACCAGCCGCTCCCCGGGGCGCACGGCCAGCACCTGTTCCATGATGCGCCTGGCCGTGGGCGCCATATGCGCGTTCACACTGGGGCCTCCGGCGCGAGTTGCGCGCGTGCCGCGCGCCAGGCGCGCATGATGTGCCCTTCGTTGAGGCGCTTCGCCCCCTGCGCGTCACGCTGCTCGATGCGACGCACGATCGCGCGGTGTTCGGCAATCGAGTGCGGCGGGCGGCCGGGATACGAGAGGGATTCGACGCGGAGCAAGACAATGCGATCGCGCAGGTTGGCCAGCATCGACTGCAGCAGCGCGTTGCCGCAGCCCGCGGCGATCTCATCATGAAACGCGTTGTTGGCGTTGAGGATCGCCTGAATGCTTCCTCGGGCGGCTCCGCGCGCCGCGCGTTCGACGTGCTCTCTCAGGCGTCCGACGGCTGCCTCGTCGGCCCGCTGAGTAAAGAGTGCCACCGCCTGGCCCTCCAGGGCGGCCCGGGCTTCGTAGAGAGCGCGAGCGTCCTCCAGGGTCGGACGGGTGACGATCGGCCCTTTGTAGGGGACGGTGGTCACAAGGCCTTCGAGCTCGAGCTTCCGCAGCGCCTCGCGGATCGGCGTGCGGCTCACGCCCATCTGCTCAACGAGCTCGCGCTCGAGCAGCCGCTGCCCGGGTTGGAACCGCCCGGTGAGAATGGCCTCGCGCAGCTTTCGCAGCACCAGGTCGCGGGTCGGGATGTTCTCGGTGACCAGCAAGTCGCTCATCGCTGTGCCTCGACGCGAGGCGCGGCCTGCCGCAGCCCTTCGAGCACGGCGTCGCCGACCTCAGCCGTCTTGCTGCGGCCGCCGAGATCGGGCGTCCGCACGGCGCCCTTCCGGACGACTTCCCTGAGCGCATCGAAGACCGCGTCGGCGGCCCCGCTCCCCCCCAGGTGCTCGAGCAACAGCGAGGCGGTCCAGATGGCCGCCATGGGGTTCGCCACCCCCTTGCCGGCGATATCGGGCGCGGAGCCGTGAACCGGTTCAAACATCGACGGGTACGCGCGGGTTGGATCAAGGTTAGCGCTCGCCGCCAGCCCCAGGCTGCCCTGCAGCGCGGCACCCAGGTCGGTGAGGATGTCGGCGTAGAGATTCGAGCCGACCATCACATCGAACCAGTCCGGGTGCAGGACCATCTGATATGCGGCCGCGTCGACGTGCAGTTTCCGGACTTCGACATCGGGGTAATCTGCGGCGACGGCGTCGGCGACCTCATCCCACATCACCGCGGTGTGCTGCAGCGTGTTCGACTTGGTGATGTGCGCGAGCTTCTTCTGCCGGCTGCGGGCCAGCTCGAACGCGTAGCGCAGGATGC
The DNA here is from genome assembly GCA_050694895.1 of bacterium. GTDB lineage: Bacteria > Sysuimicrobiota > Sysuimicrobiia > Sysuimicrobiales > Humicultoraceae > JBQTJP01. The sequence continues at coordinate 3,310 of JBOGSE010000199.1, forward strand.
GCTCGGTGGCGCGGCGCGTATAGACCGAGGTTTGCAGCGCGACCTCATGAAGGGTC
>JBOGSE010000200.1:0-4299 GCA_050694895.1 bacterium
GGCATTATTCCGGTGGCCTCTGTGCTGGCGCAGGCCATCGAGGATGCTCTGCAGGGCCATGATGTACACATCACCCGGCTGCCGATCTTGCCGGAGTCGATCTTTCTCGGGCGCGCGTTCGAAAGTGTTGCAAGGCAAATCGGTCGCACGCCGTCTCTGCCGCGCCCTTCCGCCCGAGCACATCGTGCAGATAGTAATGATAGTACTCGTGACAGTATAGGAACCGGATGACGTCCGTCTTGGTGCGGAAGAGCACGTCCCGGTAGAACCAGCGGAAGGCAAAGAGATGTCCCCGCGCAGCGCGCGCTTTGATGCGCTGGGCGCGATATGGGATGCGTTGCCGGAACGGCCGGAAAGGCTCGGGGACCTGCACCGTGATCGTCCTGGCATCATATTCGCACAGGCCCGCCAGATGCGGACCCGTGCGGTAGCCCAGCGGCTTGACCACGAGCCTGTAGCCCCCGGCGCGCGGCAGATCGGCCAGCATTGCGCGAATGCGCCTGGCTGGGAACTCCGCGAGTCGGGAGAGAATCGTCATGTGAGCCGCACCTTCTGGGGTTTGTGGCTACCGGCGTTGATGGCGTGTGCAAGCCTCGTGCCTCTTACTGTGTCCGCCGGCGGCACACCTGCCACCGTCCAGGGGCTGGCTGTAGCGTCAGCGTCGTCGATCTGGCACGTCTGATGCGCGTGCTCGGAGCGCACGACGCGATGAACCTGGACGGCGGTGCATCGAGCGGCCTGTGGGTGGAGGGGCGGTATCTGACTGCCCCGGGACGCGATGTGAGCCATGCGCTGGTCATCGTCAGGAGGCCATAGCGGTTCACGGGCTGCCCCGGGCTCTGCGGGGGTAGCCGTTGTCTTCCCTTAAATACCTCTATATACTCATCGTAGAGATCCTTAAGGTCCATTCGCCAGAATGGGGGCGATTCGCGTACCCAGGCGCGTCACATCCGCTCGGACGACCCGCAGACCCGCGGATGCGTCTTCGGTCTATCTGACCGCGCAGGACGTGGCGCGACTGTTGCGGCTGCATGTCAAGCGCGTGCAGGTGCTGGCCCGCGCCGGCCGTCTGCCCACGATCCGGATCGGACGCAAGTGGTTGTTTCCCCGCGCGCAACTTCTCGAAGCACTTCATGGAACACCCGCGGCCCCTTCGGATGACGGGGTCGCCATCAGCGCGCGAAACCGGCTGCGTGGACGGATCACCTCTCTGTCCGTGGACGGAGTGATGGCCGAGGTCCGCATCGGGGTCGGCGATCAGGAGCTCGTGTCGATCATCACGCGTGCGTCGGCCGAGCACATGCGCCTTCGTGCGGGCGATCCCGTGGTCGCCGTCATCAAATCCACAGAAGTGATGGTAGGCAAAGTCCTGGGTCCGCGCGCACGATGAACCAGACACTCCCGACGACGCGTACGCGGCGGCGCCCGGTCGTTGCGCTGGCCACGCTCTTGGGGGCATTGCTCATCCTCGGAGAGCCCTTTACCCTTCCCGGTCGCACGTCGCCCGTCGAAGCCCAATCCCTGCCGACGCTCGAGGTGGCAGCCGCTTCCGACCTGCGCTTTGCTCTGGAAGACATCAGCGCGTTGTTCGAACGGCAGCAGCGCGTACGTGTCCGGATCTCTTTCGGGTCATCGGGCCAGCTTGCCACGCAGATCGAGCAGGGCGCGCCGTTTGACGCCTTGTTCTCCGCGAATGAGGCATTCGTGCAGGAGCTCGCGCGCAAGGGGTTGATGCTGCCCGACACGGTGCAGCTCTACGCCATCGGCCGGATCGTTTTCTGGGTGAGGACGGCCTCACCGATCATCGTGACCGACGGCTTCGCAGCGCTGCTGGACGAGCGCGTCCGGTTTGTCGCGATCGCCAATCCCGAGCACGCTCCGTATGGGCAGGCGGCCGTGCAGGCCCTCCGCACCGCCGGTGCGTACGAACGCGTCAGAACGAAGCTCGTGCTCGGAGAAAACATCAGCCAGACCCTGCAGTTCGTGCAGACCGGCAACGCGGATATCGGGATCGTGGCGCTCTCGCTCGCCATCGCTCCGGCCGTACGCCCGACGGGTCGGTACTGGACGGTCCCCGCCTACCTGCACCGTCCCATCCGGCAGGCTGCGGGGGTGACCGCCCGGTCGCGCAATCAGCAGCTCGCCCGGGCATTGCTGGAGTTCGTGAACGGGCCGGCCGGGCGCCCGGTGATGCGCCGGTATGGGTTTACTCTTCCCGGGGAATCGCTCTGATCGCCGCGTGATCGACTGGTCTCCGCTGTGGCTCTCGTTGCGCGTGGCATCGCTCGCCACGCTGTTGGCGGCGATTGCGGGAGTCGCGTTGGGCTATCTGCTCGCCGAAGGCCGGTTCCGCGGCCGCGGCACCCTGGAATCCATCATCACGCTGCCCCTCATTCTTCCGCCGACGGTGCTCGGCTACTACCTGCTCGTCACGCTGGGGCGCCAAAGCCTGATTGGTCAGACATTCGAGCGGGTGACCGGTGCCCCACTCGTCTTCTCCTGGCAGGGCGCCGTAGTGGCCGCGCTGATCCCCGCGCTTCCCTATGTGGTGCGCACGGCTCGCGCGGCTTTTGAGGACATCGACGCGGGCGTGCGCGAGGCCGCGCGGATCGATGGCGCCTCCCGCGTCCAGCAGTTCACCCGAATCTCCGTGCCGTTGGCCCGGCGGGGCATCACGGCAGGTGTGGCCCTGGCGTTTGCCCGGGCGCTCGGCGAGTTCGGCGCCACGCTGATGGTCGCAGGCAATATCCCGGGCCGCACGCAGACGATGCCGATCGCCATCTACGACGCGGTGCAGGCGGGTCGGTCGGACGTGGCGAGCCTGCTTGTCCTTGTGCTCAGTGTTGTGGCGGTGGTCGTCCTGCTGGCCGTCAGCCGCCTCGGGGGAACGGCCTGACCTGACGCGTCACTTTTCCGTCTCGGTGAGCCCTTTGACGAACCAGCGCTGCATGGCGATGACGACCGCGACCGGCGGCAGCATCGCGAGAATCGCCGCGGCCATGATGAGCTGCCAGTCCGTCTGCGCGTCGCCGGTCCCGATCATCTTTGTGATACCGATGACAATGGTATTCATCTCGCGTTGGGTCGTGATGAGCAGGGGCCAGAGGTACTGGTTCCAGCCGTAGATGAAGAGGATGACCGACAGCGCTGCGATGGTCGTAGTAGACAGCGGCAGCAGAATGCTCCAGAAGAATCGCATGGGCCCGGCGCCGTCGATCTTGGCCGCGTCGACGAGTTCATCCGGAACCGTCAGGAAGAACTGCCGGAAGATCAGCGTCGCGGTCGCCGAGGCGATGAGGGGGATGATCAGCCCCTGGAGCGTGTTGATCATCGCCAGGTCTGAGACGACTTTGTACGTCGGGATGATGCGCACTTCGATCGGCAGCATCAGCGTGAGGAAGATCATCCAGAAGAAGAACATCCGCAGGGGGAACTCGAAGAACGCCACGGCGAACGCCGAGATGATCGAGATCGTGATCTTTCCCGCGGCGATCACGATGCCCATGACCAGGCTATTGAACATCATCCGCCTGACCGGCCCGACGCCTTTGACGCGCTCGCCTTCGGCGGAGGTCCAGGCCTGGGTGTAGTTCTCCAGAGCCTTCGGGCCAGGAACCAGCGGCATCTCCCCGCGCGCGATCGTGCCGAGGTCATGGGTCGAGCCGATCAGGGCCACGTAGACCGGGAAGACAAAGACCACGACACCCAGGATAAGGATCAGGTGGGCCATCCAGTTTCCCGACGGGAGACGGCGGCGTCTGGACGCCGCAACCTCCCCGATGGACGGAAGCGTGGTCGATCGCAGGGCACCCATCAGTAGTGCACCCTCCGCTCAATGTAGCGAAACTGCAGCGCTGTCACGGTAATGACCACGAAGAGCAGCACAACCGACTGCGCAGAGGATCCTCCCAGGTCGAGGTTGACGACCCCGTCGACGTAGACCTTGTAGATCAGGGTCTCCGTCGCCTTGCCAGGGCCCCCGCGGGTCAGCGCGTGGATGACCCCGAACGTGTCGAAAAACGCGTAGATCACGTTCACGACCAGGAGGAAGAACGTCGTCGGCGAGAGCAGCGGGAAGATGATCTTCCAGAACCGCTGCCTCGACCCGGCGCCGTCGACGGACGCGGCTTCCATGACCGACTTGGGAATCGACTGCAGACCGGCCAGGAAGAAGATGAAGTTGTAACTGATCTGCTTCCACGAGGCTGCCAGCATGACCAGGATCAGCGCGTGCGTGCCATTCAGCGCGAAATCCCAGTTGATGCCCAACCGCACCAGCGTCTGGCCGAAGATGCCGAT
>JBOGSE010000201.1:0-1007 GCA_050694895.1 bacterium
ATAGGCGGCGCCGTGCTCATCGTGCTCTATACGTTGGCCCTCTTTGCCGAGTTTATTGCGCCATACACGCTCGACTATGCGGATCGGAACAAGTTCTTCCATCCTCCGGTGGTGCCACAGTTTTACGACACGCAGGGATTCAGCCTGCGCCCGTTCGTCCACGGGACAACGCTTGTCGACCCGGGCCTGCGGACGTATACCGCCGACCCCGGGCAGCGCTACTACGTGCGCTTTTTCGTGCGGGGCGAACCGTACCGGCTGTTTGGAGTGGTTCCACTGTCCGTCCACCTCTTTGGGGTGGACGAGCCGGGCCGGATCTTCCTGATGGGCACCGACCAATCGGGGCGTGACCTCTTCAGCCGGATCCTCTACGGCGGGCGCATCTCAATGACGATCGGTCTTCTGGCGGCGGCGATCAGCATTCCGATCGGGATGGTCTACGGAGGGATCTCCGGGTACTACGGCGGCCGGGCGGACAACGTGATGATGCGGCTGTCGGAGATCATCATCGCGTTTCCCGAGTTCTACCTGCTGCTCACCCTCAGCGCCGTGCTGCCGTCGGCGGTCGGATGCACCACCCGGTTCTACCTGATCACGATGATCCTGTCATTTATCGGCTGGGCCGGGTTTTCGCGCATCATCCGGGGGGTCGTCCTCTCGCTGAAGGAGCAGGAGTACGTGCTCGCCGCCAAGGCCGCGGGGCTCGATGACTTTCACATCATCGTCCGGCATATTCTGCCGCAGACCTCCTCGCTGGTCATCGTCATCGCGACCCTGGGCATTCCCGGCGCGATCCTCGGCGAGTCAGCCCTGTCGTTCTTCGGATTTGGCGTGCGGGAGCCATGCTCGTCGTGGGGCAATCTGCTCACCGGCGCATCGAACCTGCCGACGCTGAGCCTGTCCCCCTGGCTGCTGAGCCCGGGGCTGTTCATTATTGCCGCGGTCGTTGCCTTCAACCTGTTCGGTGACGGGCTGCGCGATGCCCTCGACCCGCGGCACCGGACGGG
>JBOGSE010000202.1:0-8478 GCA_050694895.1 bacterium
CGATGTCGAGCGATCTTTGAAATTCTACCGCGATGGGCTCGGGATCCCCTTCAAACCCACGCGGTATGGCGACGATTCGTTCGAAGCGCGGGTGGGGGATGTGAGGTTCTTGCTCCATCCCGACTTCGACGACTCCCTCAGAAAGGCGAGGCGAGGAGCCGGCGTCCTGATTCATTTCTGGGTGCGGGATGCAGACACTTCCTGCGCAGAGATCCGCCAGCGTGGGATCGCTGTGGATGAAGACCCTGAGAACCGTCCTTGGGGCCGCCATTTCTCTGTCGGGGACCCTGACGGCTACCGCATCCATATTCTGGGTCTTGCGGAAGGTGGGGACGGTGAGCCGCCGGTAAGACGCCACATAGTCGTCGCCGCTCGGTGCCGTGCGCTTTCTCACTGGTCACGCCTCACCGCTGCGTCGCCCTGGGATCGAGCGCATCGCGCAGCCCATCACCGAACAGGTTGAACCCCAGTACCACCAGCATCACCGCAAAACCTGGATAGATCGCCACGTGCGGCGCCGTGCGCAGATAGGTCCGGCCGTCGGAGAGCATCGCGCCCCACTCCGGGGCCGGCGGCTGGGCGCCCAGGCCCAGGAACCCCAGGTAGGCCGCCGACAGGATCGCGCCGGCGAGGTTGAGCGTGGACTGCACGATCAGCGGACCAGCGGCGTTGGGGAACACATGCCGCACCAGGATGCGCCACTCCGGGAGGCCGATCGCGCGTGCGGCTTCCACGAACACCTCCGAACGCAGGCGCACGACTTCGGCCCGCATGAGGCGTGCATACGCGGGCATCTGGGCGATGCCGATGGCGATCATGGCGTTCCGGATGCCCGGGCCGACCAGGGCGACGATGACGATCGCGATCAGGATGGCCGGAAACGACAGCAGGACGTCGATCGCCGCCATCAGCACGTGCCCCAGCCATCCGCCGCGGTACCCTGAGATCGCGCCGATGGGCAGGCCGATAGATCCCGCGACGCCGACCGCAATCACACCAATGATAAGCGAGATCCGTCCGCCGTAGATAATCCGCGAGAGCAGGTCACGTCCCTGCTGGTCCATGCCCAGCCAGTGATGCCGCGACGGCGGGGTCAGGCGCTGCTCGAGCGCGGCATCGGTCGGGCTGTAGGGCGCCACCAGCGGGGCGAAAACGGCGAGCAGCGCAAACAGCAGCACCACCCCGAGTCCGACCTGCGCCCCGCGGTGCCGCCGGAACCGGCGCCAGGCCAGCGAGGCGGCCGTCCGGCCGACGGCCTGCGCCGCGCCTGGTGAGACGTCCGCGTCGGGCCGGACCGCGACCTCACGCATACCGGATGCGCGGGTCGAGTGCTGCATACATCACGTCGACGAGCATGTTGATCCCAACGAATGCCAGCGCCAGCCAGAGCACGATCCCCTGCACGACCGGGTAGTCGCGCTTGGAGATCGAGATGATCAGGAAACTGCCGATGCCGGGCAGGCTGAACACCGTCTCGGTCAGGATGGCGCCACCGAGCATACGGCCGAACTCCAGGCCGACGATCGTGACGACCGGGATCAAGGCGTTCCGCAGCGCGTGGCGGTCGATGACGCGGCGTTCCTGCAGCCCCTTGGCGCGCGCGGTACGCACGTAATCCTGTCGCAGCACGTCGAGCATCGCCGAGCGGGTCTGGCGGGCGATGACGCCCGCGGCGAAGAATCCCAGGCTGACCGCGGGGAGGATGTAGCCCTGCCAGGAACCCACGCCGCCGCTCGGCAGCCAGCCGAGCATGACGGCGAACAGCAGAATCAGAAGCATGCCCGACCAGAAGATCGGGGTTGAGACGCCCGCCATGGCGACAACCATGCTGCCGTAGTCCCACAGCGTGTAGGGGCGCGTGGCGCCCATGATGCCCGTGGAGAGGCCGATCAGCAGCGCCACGCCGATCGCGGCAAACGCCAGGACGACGGTCACCCGAAACCGCTGCAGGATCTCGTCCCGCACCGGCAGGTCGCTGACAATCGAGTCGCCGAGGTCCCCCCGCAGCAGGCGCGACATGAAAACCGCGTACTGCACGGCCAGCGGCCGGTCGAGGCCCCACTTTGCCCGGAGTTCCGCCATCGTCTCCGGCGTGGCGAAATCGCCCGCCATCAGCAGAGCCGGATCCCCGGGGACGGCGCGCATCGCGACGAAAATCAGCACCGTGACCGCCAGCAGGCTGGGGATCGCGATCAGGGTTCGCCGGGTGAGATAGTCTCTCACCGGTCGCGTCCCTCCCTAGGCCCGGCGCCGTCCGTCCTGCGACCGCCTGTCCCGTCGCCCGCCGGCTACTTGAACTCGACGTCGTGCAGCGGCCAGGTCGTGCTCAGCGAGGTCACCTTCTTCGCGTACCCGACCACGTTCTTGCGCGTGGCCCAGAAGATCGGCTGCTGATACATCGGGACCGCGGGCAGATCGTGCATAAGCACCTGCTGCATCGAGCGGATCAGGGCCCGCCGCTTGTCCAGGTCAGTTTCGACCTGCTGCGCGGCGTACAGGCGCTCGAACTCGTCTGACACATAGAACGGCACGTTGTTCCCCCGCGGCGGAGTATCGGCCCGTGTGTAGATCCCAATGGCGTTGTCGGCGTCGCCGTTCACCGTCCGCCACCACGTAAGACTCATCTGGGTGGGATTCCGCTCAAACTGCAGCCGGATCATCGCCGCGTACTGACCCCACTCCATCTGATTGATCCTCATCGTGATGCCGGCCTTCGCCATCTGCGCCTGCACCGCCTCGATAACTTCCTTGTCCATCAGGTAGCGGCCCGCCCCGTACGAGAGCGTGAACGTCAGGCCCGGCACGCCCGCCTCCTGCAGCAGCTGCCTGGCCTTATCCGGGTTGTACCGGTAGATGTCGTAGGTTTCGACGTAACCAAAGGCATTCGCCGGCACCAACGAACGCGACACCTTGGCCAGACCCCTGAAGATCTCTTTGACGATCGCTTCACGGTCGATCGCATACGCCATGGCCTGCCGGACGCGCACGTCATTGAACGGCGGCCGCTGGGTGTTCAGGTTGAACCGGATGAAGCCGGCCGAGGGCGGGTTGATGAAGACCACGTTCGGGTCGTTCTTGAGGCGCTGGGCGTCCTGCGGCGTGAAGTCGTGGATGACGTCCACATCGCCTGTCTCCAAAGCCGCGACGCGGGCGCTGATGTCCGGCACGTACCGCACAACGACGCGCCTGATCTTCGGCTTGCCGGCCCAGTACTGGTCGAACGCCTCTAGTTCCATCCGATCGCCGCGAACGAGGCGCACAAACTTGTACGGCCCGGGACCGATGGGGTTCTTCGCAAACTCCTGATCGCTGCCCGCCTTCTCGATGGCGGCCTTGCTAAAGATCCCGATCGACTGGTAGGTGAAGGTCCGCAGCAGCGGCGCAAATGGGGCTTTGGTGGTGAACTTGACGCGGTTGCCCGGCTGCGCCGTCACGCTCTCGACGGGGGCAAGCGACGACCGGCCGACGGAGACCTTGCGGTAGCGGTCGATGCTGAAGACCACGTCCTCGGCGGTCAGCGTCCGGCCGTCGTGCATCTTCACGTTATCCCGGATCTTGAAGACCAGCGACCTGCCGCCGTCCTCTTCGGTCCAGGACTCGGCCAGCCAGGGTTTGACGCGGCCCCGCTCATCCAGCACCACGAGCGTGTCGGTGATCTGCGCGGCCATCCCAATCGCCGGCAGCCCGATCGCCAGATGCGTGTCGGCTGACGGCACCTCGATCGGCAGGGCGATAACGAGGGTGTCTTTGCCCTGCCCCCACGTCGGGTTCGCGGGCCACGCAAGCGCAACAGCGAGCGCTGCAACAGCAAGGAACCACAGAGCTTTGCGCTCCGGTCGCACTGTCATGATTTTCTCCTCCTTAATGAGTCGCTACTTACGGTACGTTCCCCTTCCTCGCGGCTCATCGGTATCCTGCGCGCGCGAGCAGGCGGACGGGATTCTCTTCCAGGATGGCCCGGCGGGCGGCGCCATCTGCAATCGCATTGGTCACGGTCGCGATCGGGCGAGGATCGCTCATATCGAACGGAAAGTCGGTGCCGAGCACGACGCGGTCTGCGCCCATCCAGTCCACGAGCACCCGTAGAATTTCCGGCTTGAAGACGACGGTGTCGTAGAGAAATCGCCGGGCCCACGTCGAAGGCGCGCCCTCGATTCCCTGGCATTCCGCCCGGACCTGAAAGCCGTGATCCAGACGCCCCAGCAGCCACGGCAGGGCGCCGCCGCCGTGAGCGAGCAGGATCTGCAGCCCCGGATGCCGCACCAGCACGCCGCCGAAGATCAGCGCCGCGGCCGCCAGTGCGGTTTCGAGGGGATTGCCCACGAGGTTGCGCAGATGGTACCGGTTCATCCGCGCGGCGCCGGCGACGTCGTGCGGATGGATGAACACGAGCGCGCCAAGCGAATCCGCCGCCTGCCAGAAGGGTTCTAGAGCAGGGTAGTCCAGGTCCATGCGGCCCGCTACATTTGTCGCGATGACCACGCCTGCCAGACCCAGCTCGCCGACCGCGCGCCGCACTTCCACCGCAGCCGCCGCCGGATCTTGAATGGGAACGGTCGCCAGTGCCCGGATCCGGCCTCGCCCTGCGCGGGCCAACGCGGCCAGGCCATCGTTCATGGCGCGGCTGTAGTCTGCTCCCTCAGACGCAGGCAGGTCGTGGCGCAGCAGAAACGGCGGAAGACTGACGACGCGGATGCCGATGCCCTCCGCACCAGAATCCGCCAGCAGCGCGTCGGGATCCAGGAGGGCGGGGGTGACAGACTGCCAGGTTTCGCCGAGGCGCACCCGCAGCGTTCCGCCGTCGTCGGCGAGCCAGCCGAGATGTTCGAGGACCGCTCGAGGGGCCAGGTGAGCGTGCAGATCGATCGCGGCCATGGCTCCCGGTCGGTCAGTGAATCGAATACACCCGGTATCGCAGGATCACTGACGCCACCAGGAATGCCATCGCGACCGCCCCCACCAGCGCCGTGACTTCACTGGGACGACGCTCCCACCCGATGGTTCGAGCGAGGTCGCGGTAGATCACGTTCAGCCTCCCGGCGGAAGCGGCGCGGAAGTACTCGCCTCCGGTCTCAGCCGCAATCGCCTGCAGCGTCGGTTCATCGAGCACGCCCCAGTAGCCACTTCGGAATGTCCTTGGATCGGCCGCCGTGCCGACGCCCACCGTGTACACGCGCACGCCCCGGCGGCGGGCCTCCTCCGCAGCCTCGAGGGGCGGGATCCCGTCGCTCGCGCGCCCGTCGGACAGCAGCACCGCGACAGCGACAGGCTGCCCGGGAGCGATGGTCTGTCCCGGTGGCGTGGTCTGTCCCGGCGGCGCGGCCGTATTCCCCTCGCCGGTTACCGCGCGGACGCCTTCCATCAGGCCGGTGCCGAGCTGCGTGCGTAGTTGGGTCGTGAGATTGCGAATCCCGTCGCGCAGCCTGTCCCGGTCGAGGGTGAGCGGGACGACGAGCGTGGCGTAGTTGCCGAAGCTGACGAGCGCGACCTGCGTGGAGCGCGGGAGCCGCCGTACGAACTCCAGCGCGGCCGCCTTCGACGCCTCGATACGACTAGGGGGGATGTCGGACTCTTCCATGCTGCGGCTGATGTCGATGATCAGCACTACCGGCCGTCCTGCCGGCGTGGGCCAGGGGATGACGGGCCCGGCCGCTCCCACGACCACGGCCGCCAGGGCCAGGAGGAAGAGCGCGGCCGCCACATGCTGGCGCGCGCGGCTTGCGTGCGCAGCGGCGTCGGCTATGAGCCAGAGAGGAAAGTGCACAGCGCTCACCGGCCTGCGGCGGAGGGCATGGAGGTAGAGGACGACCAGGCCGCCGAGGATCGGCAGGAACCCGAGGACTGCGGGGTGCTTCCAGGCCATATTTCCCGTTTCAGTTCAGGAGTGGATCAGACGCACCTGCACGTCGCCCTACGCGAAAGTCACGAAAGGTCGCCCTTCCCGCCCTTCCCCCGCCCCTTGAAGATGGAAAGCGGAAGGTACGCCGACACGATCCAGTTCGGCGCGTCCACGATCTCGCTGATCTTCAGATCCACCACCACGCTCGACAACACGTATGCGTCCTCGCGTGAGAGGTCATAGGTCCGAGCCAGGTGGTCAATCATGGCGCGCAGCGCGTCCTTCGCGTCCTGCATGAGGTCCGGACCGACCCCGGTCGTGGCGAAGTACCCCTTTCGGTCGTGTTTCTTCGTCAGCGGGCCCGGCACGTGGAACTGCGGGGCCGGCAGGTTCGCGCCTTTCACGACGTTGAACCGCAGCGTGAACTCCATCGGCGACTCGATGCCCGTGACGCACACCTCGCCGTCCCCCTGCGCCGCATGACAGTCGCCGGCCGAGAACAGCGCGCCGGCCACCTGCACGGGGAGCAGCAGCGTGGCCCCCTTGTTCAGGTGGCGGATATCCATGTTGCCGCCGAAGCGGCCAGGCGGCAGGACGAAATGCTCGCCCGCCTCGGCGGGGCAGACGCCCATCACGCCGCAGAATGGATCGAGCGGAATAACGATGTCCTTGCGCAGCGACGTGGTCTTGCCGTTGGATAGATCCCAGTGACGGATGTAGGGGCCCGGAAAGTCCTCGGAGAGGAGTCCCAGTCCGGGGAGAATGCCGTTCCAGCCCCAGCCCTTCGTGCGCAGGTCGAGGATCTCGACCTCTAGCGCGTCGCCCGGGCGGGCGTCTTTCACGTAGATTGGCCCGGCCAGTGGATAGATGCGGTCGAAGTTCACGGTGGTGAGCACCGACGCGTCACACCCGGGCGTCACCTGTCCGTCCGTGACCTCTTTCGTCTCGCATATCACGACGTCGCCGGGGCTGATCTCGATCGCGGGCTGAAGATCCTTGTTCCACTTGTAATGGACCTTGGATGGAGACAGGACGTGCTCGGTCATGGTATCCCTCCCGATATGCGTCGGTTCCGAAGCATAATATGGGACCAATTGCTCTCGAGCCTAGCTCGCCCCCTTGGGCAGCAAGGCAGGATAAGTGGCTCTAAGCCACGCTAGCAGGGCGATGCGAAAAGCCTGAGCCTCCGCCAGGATCTCTTCGGCTTCGGTTTCGGAGATCTCTCCAGCGCGGTCGTAGTCGGTCACGTTCCTCTTTGATCGACAACCATCCAGGTAGTCGGCCCGACTCTGGATCTGCGACCCCATGATTTCAGGAAGCACTTGAAGCGTGACCCAGTGATGTCCGGCGCCACTGGTGCGGTACCCCGCGGCATGAAGGGCGATCGTTGCGAGTTGCAACGCAGCATTGTACGCAGTGGCAAAGCGGCGGTCAGTGGAGAGTTGGGAGATGCCCGCGTCAGTCAAATCGCGATCCACCACCCGCAGAAGGTCAGCCACTTCCCGAGCCGAGGTCCTGTGCGCACGGAGTGACCCTTCAGCTAGCAACGTTTGCAAGCTCATGCTGGCTTCCAATCAAGAATACTTTGGGGGCCTTTTGCACTTCCATAATGAAATGGTGCCCGTCCCGGGATTTCTTAGCAAACTCCTGAGGAGAGTACACTACTACGTTGAATTGCCGCCCCAGCTCGCGAGCGACCGACCCCAAGAAGGCTGCCGCCTCCTTTGAAGTCAGGCTGCCTATGAGGATAAGGTCGATGTCGCTTCCTGCAGTTTCCTGGCCTTTAGCATACGATCCGTAGACAAAGGCGACGCGTACCCGGTCCTTCACTTGTGCCAAGGCGGTCCGGAGTGCATCGCCGAGGCCGACGGTCTTGATCACGACGCGCTTCAAGTCCTCAAAGGCGGGGTGACTGCGATCGGCCCTGTAATACGCGCGGTTGCCCCTTGGAGCCTTGACCACCAAACCCACTCGCTCCAGCCTGGCCAGCTCTTGCTGGACGGCGTAGAGCCCGGTCCCTGCGGCATCGGCCAGTTCCCGCTGGTAAAATGCGTTCTCAGGGTTCAGGAGAAAAACCCTCAGCAAAGCGACGAGCGTATCAGAGACAAAGAGTTGACCCCACCCGTTGCCACCAACCGCATTGGTGAATCGACCAATTCTGTTGGTGGGGCCTCGGGAAGCCGGATGCGCGCGCTTTGCCCTCCTACCGGCGGTCAGCTTGCGCTTCATGGTTCATGCTCCCCCCAACCCAAGTTGTCGAGTCTCCTGCGGTATCCTTTCGTTGGTATGGCAGACGAAACCTATCCCCCAAATTCAAGACAGGCCTTTTCCCCGCGCCGGACGAAAGGAGAGACGGAACAAACTCAGCCGGTCCGATGACTAACCGCGACCTCCACGCGACCTGGACGTATCACGACGGCACCAAGCACTCCTACCGGAGCGTTCGCGCAGGCGCCCGCGGTCTCGACTGGGCAAACCAGCCGCTGCCTTTCAAGATCTACTCGACGCTGGAACCCATCCCGCTGCCGCGTGACTTCCCGCACCCAACCATGCCGGCGCTGGATGCCATCGCAGTACCGGGGGTGGAGCCGCCGGGCTCCCGCATCCCTGACGTGCACACCCTTGCCGGAATCCTGTAC
>JBOGSE010000203.1:0-3673 GCA_050694895.1 bacterium
CATCGTCTCTCTCCTGACTGCGCGGTCTCGTTCACGCTTCCGGCGCCCCCGCCTCGTGCAGGGCGTGAAGGAAGTCGCGTCGTCATCATAGCGCGCCGGATGATGCGAGGACCGGGGGTCATCGGGAAGCCAGACTTCACGCGTCCGGAACAATCGCCGACGAGTTCGCAGCAACCGTGGTGCAGACGGGTCGGCTGTCCTTCGCCAGAAGTCCATCCGGGCGGCGGCGCGACTATCTGAGAGCTGAGCGGGCGGCGCGTTGCTGACCGATCGACTCGGCTTCTAACGAACGACGGCGAGGCGGAGGAGATCATCGACGTACCGGGTGTGTCAGCAGGCGTTGCTCAACCGGTTGGGACCGATCTTCGAGCCTCTCTTTGATGACAGCAGCTTTGGCTACCGGCCCGGCCGATCGGCCAAGGACGCGCTGCGCAAGGTCTGGCGCGAGATCGAAGCGGGCGCCGAGTGGATCGTGGATGCGGACCTGAAGGACTACTTTGGCATCGCCAAGCTCTTCGCGGCCGCCCGAACGGCGGAAGGCCATGCTGAGAAGGCTGCGGAGGGAGGAATCTCTCGAGGCGGTAGCTGAGGGTTGTCCGCTAGGCCGGCCCGGCGAGGCACCTACGCGGCTTGCCGGACGCATCGATGATGCAGGCCACCGACTTCACGGATGGGCATGACCTTGCCCAGTTCTGGTGGCTCGCCCCACCTCCCGTCCGGCGCATCTTTAGTGAGGGAGAGGTGGGTCCGGGAGTGGTGGTAATACACGATGTAGCGAGTCAGGACGTGGCGCAGATGGCGCTCGCTCAGGACGACGACGTGGTCGAGACACTCACGGCGCATCGAGCCCATAAGGCGTTCGGCGAAAAGATCTTGCCACGGGCTTCTGGCAGCCGTGAGGACCTCGTGGATGTGCATACCCGTCATGCGTTGGCGGAAGGAGTCCCTGTAGATCTTGTCGCGATCGCGGAGAAGATAGGCGGGCGCGGACTCGTCCGGGAAGATGTCCACGATTTGCTGGGCGGTCCAGGCGCGGTGGGATGCTCGGTGACGTTGAAGTGGAGAACCCGTCGGCGATGAAGAACAAGCACGACGGGAACGAACAGGACGCGCAAGTGGGCGGTGGGGACGGTGAAGAAATCGATGGAGACCAAGTCGCGGACATGGTTGGCGAGGAACGTCCGCCAGGTCTGAGAGGGCTGGGGCCGTCGTTTTCGGCATGAGGGGGGACACGGTGCGCTCGGCGACATCGATGCCGAGTTTCAAGAGCTCCCCGTGGATGCGAGGCGCACCCCACAAGGGATTCGCCGCGGCCATCTTCCTCACCAGGACGCCGATCTCGGCATTGATGCAAGGACGGCCTCGGGTGGGCCGACCCGAGAGCTGGGCCCAGTACTCGCGGAAGCGTCGGCGCTGCCATCGTAGGACGGTGTCGGGTAAGACGATGACCAGTGCCTGCCTCCAGCCGGTCCAGGCTCGGGCCAGCCCGACCCAGAATAGACGATCCATCGGGCGGAGCCTCGGCCGGGGCGCCATTCGCTTGTAGACGGCGAGCTGCTGGCGCAGGGCTAGGTTTTCGAGAGCGAGCTGATGGTGACCGCCGACGAGGAGGGGAAGGAGCCGGAGCAGGTGGAGTACGAGGGTGATCACGAGCCGTGATTGTGGCCGGCCGGGGCCGACAGATCAACCACTTGGCGGCCGGATGAGGTTTTGGCGAGGGACAGGGTGCGATCCAAAGGCAAACGTGTTCAGTGGGAGGTAGACCCACGGGGACAAGAGCCAGACGTCCCGTAGCTTGGATGGCAGGGCGGAGGGAAACCGAACCCCTGGAGCCCATCGACGAAGCCATCGGAAGGATGGTGAGCGAGTTGCCGGGCCGTAACGTGAGTGAACGCAGAGGTAGCCTCGAAAGCGCCAAGCCCCGGAGGCTGAGCGTGTCCTGTCCACGCGAAGGCAGCAGGGATCGTCGCAGTCTGGCTGACGCGGCGACTCCCCTCCGGCGGGGTGGGAGCGACGGCACGGTGACCAGGACACGTGGAGCAGCCATTGGAGAAGCCCTCCTCGTCCCGCCGCGAAATCGGCGGAGCAGGGTAGGCCGTATAACCGGGGCACCCGGGAAATCGGCTGACGACGAGAGGGTGGCGGACGGGCCCGAGGAGCGAGGAGGCGGGGTAATGCCCGCGGAGCGAAGGGGCCCTGCTGTTCGGCAAGGCCTCCGACAACATGGAAGGCAGGGGCGACCTGACAATGGCGCCCATTAGACTGCAAGACCTGAGGCGGAGGCTCTACGGCAAGGCGAAGGCTGACAAGGACTGGCGGTTCTGGGGTCTGTACGTCCATGTGGTCAAGCCGGAGACGCTGCGGGCCGCGTATGACCTCGCGAAGCGGAACAACGGAGCGCCGGGGATCGACGGCGTCACGTTTGAAGCGATCGAGGCGGTCGGGGTCGACGCGTTTCTGGCCCAACTACGGGAGGAACTGGTCGCACGCACCTATCGACCGCTGCGGAACCGGCGGGTGGAGATCCCAAAAGACGACGGGAAGAGAGTCCGCGTGTTAGGGATCCCGGCCATCCGGGATCGGGTGGTGCAGGGGGCGCTCAAACTCATCTTGGAGCCGATCTTTGAAGCGGGCTTTCACGATGGGTCGTACGGCTATCGCCCGAAGCGGACAGCGCACGACGCGCTGGCGCGGGTGACGAAGGCCATCCTCGGGGGCAAGACGCAGGTGCTCGATCTGGATCTGGCTGCCTACTTCGACACGGTCCGGCACGATCTGCTGGTCGGGAAGGTGGCGCGCCGGGTTCAGGATGGCGAGATCCTGCACTTGCTCACGCTGATGCTGAAGGCATCCGGAAAGCGCGGGGTTCCTCAGGGCGGGGTGATTTCTCCCCTCCTCAGCAACATCTATCTCACCGAGGTGGATGCCATGCTGGAGCGGGCGAAGGGGGTCACGCGGGACGGCATGACCACGTACGTAGAGTACGCGCGCTATGCCGACGACCTGGCGATTCTCGTGAATGGTCAGTGGCGCGGGGGCTGGCTGCTAAGGGCGGTGGACCGGCGGCTGCGGGAGGAGCTCGCGAAACTCGATCTGCGTTTGAACGAGGCGAAGAGCCGGGTGGTGGACCTGACTCAGGGAGAGGCGTTCGGCTTCTTGGGCTTCATCTTTCGCCGGCTTCGCTCGCCGCGGGGTCGGTGGTGGGTGCAGAAGCTGCCGGCCATGAAGCAGCGGACGGCGTTGCTGCGGAAGCTCAAGGAGGTGTTCCGGCGCTGGGACTCTCGGCCTGTCGGGCAGGTTGTCGCGGTGATCAACCCGATCCTGCGGGGCTGGGTGAACTACTTCCGGATTGGGAACGCGGCGCGGTGCTTCGACTTCGTGAGGGCGTGGGTCGAGAAGAAGGTGCGGCGCCACATGATGCGGGCGAGGGACCGTCAGGGCTTCGGCTGGAAGCGGTGGAGTACGGCCTGGATCTACACGGTGCTCGGGGTCTTCAGGGACTACCGGGTGCAGTATCAGGTCCGGGCTTGAAAGCGCGCCCAGCCCGATAGGTCGCATAACCCTTGACGCGAAGCCGGCAGGAGAGCGGCGTACGGGAAATCTGTATGCGCCGTTCGAACGGGCGGGGGCTGGAGACGGGCTCATCGAGTACCGCGCCAGCCCTCGACCCTAC
>JBOGSE010000204.1:0-1205 GCA_050694895.1 bacterium
GAAGAGCGCTTCGAGGTGCTGGCGCGAATGTTCCAGGTGCTTGCCGATCCGACCCGGGCAAAGCTTCTCTTTGCCCTTGCCCACGAAGAGCTCTGTGTCTGCGACCTGGCCACGATTGTGGCACGGAGTCGCCCGGCCGTTTCGCACCAGCTTCGCCTTCTCCGCGATCTCCGGCTCGTCAAGTACCGGCGAGAGGGACGAATGGCGTACTACGCCCTGGCAGACGATCACGTCAGGCACCTCGTGGAAGATGGCCTGCGTCATGCCGAGGAGGACTAGGCATCACGGACGCAGATAGCGACCACGGGGACCACCGCGACGAGTTCGCCGGGCCGTGGTGGCGTTTCCCCGTCATGCGGGATGCCCTCCTCGCCGGCGCGATTATCGCTGCCACGTGGAGCCTTGCCCATCTCGCCAGGCTGAGCGCGTTTGAACCGTTCGGATTCGCGCTGGCCATGGTCCTCGGCGGGCGCCATTTCTTCCGGGAAGGCCTCGAAGAGCTGTGGAAGGAACGACGAGTCGGCATCGAGATTCTCATGACGGCCGCGGCGCTCGGTGCTGCGATTCTGGGGTTGTGGGATGAGGCCGCGCTCCTGGTATTCCTCTATGCCGTGGCCGAAGCCCTTGAGGAGTACGCGTACGCGCGCACCCGTTCTGCCATCCGAACGTTGCTCGACCTGGCACCGAAGGATGCGCGGGTGCTTCGCGATGGACATGAAGAAGCAGTCGCGGCCGCAGACCTGCGACCCGGCGATCGCTTCGTCGTGCGACCGGGGGACGCGATCGCGACCGACGGCATCATTCGGGAAGGGAGTTCGGCACTCGACGAATCCCCGGTCACCGGGGAATCGATGCCCATTGAGAAGCGACCAGGCGACCAGGTGTTCGCCGGAACCGTCAACAAGCAGGGGGCGCTGGTCGTTGAAGTCACTGCGGCATTTGAGGACAACACGCTGTCCAAGATTATTCATCTGGTGGAGGAAGCACAAGAACAGAAAAGCCAGCTCCAGCGATTCATCGAGCGTTTCGGCAATCGCTACACCCCGGCCGTCCTTGTCGCCGCCATACTCCTCCTCACGGTCCCGCCGCTGTTCGGCGAGCCGTTCCTTCCATGGGCCCTGCGCGCGGTCGTGCTGCTGGTCGCGGCAGCGCCGTGCGCTCTGGTCATGTCCACGCCCGTCGCGGCCGCGGCAGGCATCGGCATT
>JBOGSE010000205.1:0-3189 GCA_050694895.1 bacterium
GCGGATTAGTGGGGTCCAGCGTGATGTTCCCGACGGCGTCCCGTGGGCCCAGGAAGAAGCCAACGGCCGACCACTTCTGCCCACCATCCTCGCTACGGATCAGGCCGAGATCAGGGTGCACGGCATAGGCGTAAACAATCCGCGGCTGCTTCGGGTGGACCTCGACGGCGGTCACAGGGATGCCGGAAAGTGAAGGCGCGAGGAGACGCCACGAAAGACCGGCGTCTTCGCTGATATGAAGGCCCCGGGCCGTGCCGGCCAGCACGATGTCCGCCCGCTGGGGATGCGCGGCCAGCGCGAAGACGCCACCCGGAAGGGGATCGCGCAGATACTCCCACTGCCTGCCGCCGTCCAGACTCCGGTACAGGCCGGGGCGGCCCGATGGGCTCCAGGCCCACAGCCGATTGGGATCGGCCCGGCTGATGGTCATGGCGTGGAAGTCAGCAAGGCCCGCCATCGCTAGCGGTTGCCAGGTTTGTCCCGCATCCCGGCTGATCTCCACGCCGAGCGGATTCGGCCGTCGGTCCCGCGATCCAGGGTGTCCGCTTGTCAGCAGGACGTTGGGTTCGGTGGGATGGATGTTGAACCCCATCATGTCGTACGTCTGTGGCCCGATGCGGCGCCACTGTTTCCCTCCGGTCACCCGGATCAGGCTGCCGTGGGTGCCGATCCAGAGTACCTCGGGACGCGAAGGGTCGACAGCGAGGCCGTGGACGTGCTCGATCGCGCTGACGGCGGCCCCTTTGGGGCCGGCCGTGGCACCTGGGCGAGAGAAGTAGACGATTGATCCGCCGGCAACCAGAGCAATCGCCGCAACGGCCAGGATCACCCAGCGGGCTGGTGACGGCTTCAGCCGCCGCCCGCGTTTCCTATCCTTGGTGACCTTCCCCATGGGAGCCTCCAGGTCTGAATCCTAACGGCGCCGCATCATCTCGTACATCTGCTCCATCATCTTTAGCATCTGTGGATCATCCATGGCCTCAGTCATGTTCCGCAGGACCGTTGGGTCCTTCATGGCCTGGACGCACTCCGTCGCCATGGAGCGCATGAATTGTGGATCGCGCATCATCTGACCCATCATCCCCGCCATGCCCTGTGGACCCATCATCTGCCCCATCATGGATCCCATCGGACGGGCCATGTTCTGCCCGAACGCCTGAGCAATCTGCACGCCGCCGAAGACCGCCAGAACGCCTATAATGATTCCGAGGACCAAGATCCCTGCTGAGCGAATTTCAATCACCTGCCTTCTACCTACTACTCCCCATAGTAGCACAAGCCCGAGTACGACTACACTTCGGCCAAGCGCCGTTCTGCGCGCTTGAGCAGTACCGCGTTGGTCGCCACGATGATCGAGGACGCCGACATGAGCAGGGCCGCCCACTCCGGCCGCAGCATGATGCCGAAACTGGGATAGAGTACGCCCGCGGCCACCGGTATGGCCAGGACGTTGTAGATCGACGCCCAGAACAGGTTCTGCCGCATCTTTCCGACCGTGGCCTTCGACAGGAAGATCGCCCGCAGCACATCGGCGGGATCGGAACGCATCAGCACGACGTCGGCGGTCTCAATGGCGACGTCGGTGCCCGCGCCGATGGCGACGCCAATGTCGGCCTGCGCCAGCGCTGGCGCGTCGTTCACTCCGTCGCCGACCATCGCCACAAACTTTCCTTCAGCCTGCAGCGTCTTGACATAGTCGGCCTTCTGTTCGGGCAGGACCTCGGCAAAGACCCGCTCGATCCCAAGCTGCCGCGCGACCGCGTCCGCCGTCTGGCGATTGTCGCCGGTGATCATCGCCGCCTCGATGCCCAGCCGCTGCAGGCCTTCGACCGCGCGCCGCGCGCTGTCGCGGACGAGGTCCGCGGCCGCTGCCACACCGGCCACGCGGCCATCGACGGCAACGATCATCAGCGTCTTTCCGCCGGCCAGCAGTTTTTCGATATGGGGCTGCGTCGCTGTCATGTCGATGTTGCGGTCGCGCATGAGCTTGGCCGTACCCACGAGCACGTCACGGCCCTCGACGGTCGCCCGCACCCCGTGGCCGGCGAGGTTCTCGAAGCCCGCGACGTCCCCGTCTACCGGCAAGCCGCGGCGCTGTGCTTCCTCCAAAACCGCCTTGCTCAAAGGATGGCTGGAGCGCGCCTCAGCCGCCGCCGCCAGGCGCAGGACTTCGTCGGGGTGGAAGCCGTCGACAGCTTCGACGTCGGTCACGCGGGGCTTACCCTCCGTCAGCGTCCCGGTTTTGTCCATTACCACCGCCGTGATTCGTGACACCTGTTCCAGCGTGGCCGCGTTTTTGATCAGGATGTTGTGCCGCGCCCCCACCCCGGTGCCCACGGCCACCGCCGTCGGGGTAGCCAGCCCCAACGCGTCGGGACAGGCGATAACGACCGCCGAGATAGCGAATGTCAGAGCCAGCAGCAGCGACTCCCGCATCAGGCCGTACCAGATCGCGAACGTGACGATCCCGGCGCCGACGGCGAGAATCACCAGGTATTGCGCCCACCGGTCGGCGATGCGCTGGCCGGGTGCTTTCGAAGACTGCGCCTCCTCCACCAGCTTCACGATCTGCGCCAGCGCCGTCTCCTCACCGACCTTCGTGGCCGTGAACCGGATCGAGCCGGACTGGTTGATGGTCCCGCCGATGACCTGATCGCCCGTTCGTTTGGTCACCGGAATCGACTCGCCAGTGACCAGCGACTCGTCGATGGCCGTCTCGCCCTCGGCGACCTGCCCGTCGACCGGGACCCGGTCGCCCGGTCGCAGCTCCACGATGTCGCCCTTGCGGATCTCGCTCGTCGCCACCTCGACGACTTTGCCGTCGCGCACTACGCGCGCCCTCGGTGGCACGAGGTTGAACAACGCCTGCAGCGCATCCGACGTGCCGCGGCGGGAGCGCATCTCCATCCAGTGGCCGAAGAGGACGAATGTGACCAGCATCGCCGCGGCCTCGTAGAAGGTCTCGCCGGCCGCAAGCAGCGTGATCAGGACGCTGAACAGGTACGCGGCCAGGACGCCGACGCTGATCAGCACCGACATGTTGAGGGTTCGCTTGCGCAACGAGTGGTAGGCGCCGGTGATGAAGATGGAGCCGGTCCAAAAGACCACCGGTGTGGTGAGGAGGAACAAGATCCAGTTTGCCGGGATCGGCTCCGGGAGCCGCACGCCCAGCAGGTTGGCGCCCAGCGG
>JBOGSE010000206.1:0-1670 GCA_050694895.1 bacterium
GCATAGCGTACGCCCTCGCGGCCGACACCGCTCTGCCGGGTGCCGCCATAGGGCATGTGGTCGACGCGAAACATCGAGGACTCGTTGATGATGACACCGCCAAAATTCAGGTGGCGGATGGCCTGAAAGACCCGGCCGATGTCGCGGGTGAACACCGACGCCTGCAGCCCATACTCCGTGGCATCGGCCAATCGCAGGGCTTCTTCAAAGTCATCGTATTCGATCACCGACGCCACGGGCGCAAACACTTCCTGCGCGACGACCTTCATCTCGGGCCGGACGTTCGTGAGCACCGTCGGCAGGTAGACCGGCCCGGTGCGCTTCCCGCCCGTGAGCACCTCCGCGCCGCCCGCGCGGGCTTCCTCGACCCACCCCTCGATGCGCTCGGCCTCCCGCACGTCGATCATCGGGCCGACGTCGACGCGCTCGTCCAGCGGATCGCCGACGACCATGTCCTCGGTCGCTTTCACGAATCGCTCGGTGAGGGGCTCGATGATCGTTCGATCGCCGTAGAGACGCTGCACCGAGAGGCAGACCTGGCCGGAGTTCGCGTACGCGCCCAGCGCGCTGCGCCGCGCGGCGAGCTCGAGGTCGGCGTCGGGCGCCACGATGACCGGTGACGTATTGCCGAGCTCGAGAGTGATTTTCTTGATCCCGGCGCGCGCGGTAATCTGCCGGCCCACGTCTGGGCTGCCGGTAAATGTGACCTTGCCCACGCGCGGATCGCCCACGAGCTGATTCCCGACCGTGCCGCCCGGTCCCACGATCAGGTTGATGCCCCCGGGTGGAACCTCGGCCTCGACGAGCAGCCGGCACAGCGCCACGGCGGTGAGCGGCGTCGACGACGCTGGTTTCAACACAACGCTGTTGCCCGCGGCGATCGCGGGCGCCACCTTGTGTGCGACAAGGTTGAGTGGAAAGTTGAACGGGCTGATCGCCGCGACGACGCCGACCGGCCGGCGGACGTAAAATCCGAAGTACCCCTCCCCCGTCGGCGTGGCGTCCATCGGCACGGTCTCACCGTGCAGACGCTTGGCTTCCTCTGCCGCGAAGGTGAACGTCGAGACCGCCCGGTCGACCTCGATGCGCGCGAATTTCATCGCTTTCCCGGCCTCGGCGGCGATCGTGCGTGCGAGCTCGTCCCGATGCTCGTGCAGCAGCGACGCGGTTTTGGCCAGGATCGCGCTGCGCCGGTGCGCCGGCAGCGCGGCCATGACCGGGGCCGCCTTCGCAGCCGCCGCAATGGCATCGTCCACGTCTTCTGGACGCGCCGTGGGCAGCGTCGCGATCACCTGGCCGGAATACTTGTTGCGGACCTCCAGAGGCGGTCCGCCCTCCACCCAGCGCCCGCCCACCAGCAGTTTCTCCGCGACCTGAAGCATGGGAAATTCCTCCCAAGGTACGCCGTGCATCTATTTTACTAGCATCGGCTCACCGTCGCCTTCGCTGAACGTCGCCTTCATCCTGCATGCTAGAATGGGCGCCGTGAAGCGGACGTTTCGCACGTTGGATGAAACGAAGACGCTCATGGCGGTTGCGCGCGGCGAAGCCCCGCCGGAGATGCTGGTCACCGGCGGAACCATCCTCAATGTGTACTCCGGCGAGCTGCTGCCAGCCACCTTAGCGATCGCCGCGGGGCGCATCGCCTATATCGGCGAGCGGCCCTTCGA
>JBOGSE010000207.1:0-2218 GCA_050694895.1 bacterium
GCTTCTCCCGACCAGGGGCGCTCACTGCTGCCACTCCCAGCCTTCAGACCTGAAGAGAATCCCGCCCAGCACGCCGGCTTTGACGTTCTTTAACGCCTTCTTCGATGTCGTGAGCGAAAGTCCGTGCCACAGCGGGATCGCCGGCAACTCCTCAGCCCATATCTCCTGCTGCCGCCGCATCAATTGAATGCGCTTCGTCTGGTCGAGCTCCTCGGCAATCTGGTCGAGCAGCCGGTCGTTTTCAGCGTGGCGCCAGCCGGGCCCATTCTGACCCTCCCAGTTGTTGGCGGCGGTGGGAATCTGGCTGGAGTGCCACAACGGCGGCCCCAGGGTCAGCGGGTTGAAGTTCCAATTGTACATCACCATGTGCGGGTATGCCCGACGGCGCGTGATCTGCCCGAAGAGCACGCCCGCAGGTCGGTTGTCAATCCGCAGCTCTATCCCCACGGCCTTGAAGTGCTCCCGCATGATCTGCTGAACCTGCTCGCGGATCGCGTTCCCCGCGGTGCTCATGATCGTCAGCTCAAACCGCCTGCCGCCGCGGTCGCGCAGAATGCCGTCCGGCCCGGGCGTGAACCCGGCTTCGGTCAAGAGCTGCCTGACACGGGCCGGATCGTAGGCATACTTGGCGACGTTCGGGTTATGGCCTTCGTGCCCGGGCGGCAGCCAGCTGTTCGATACCGTGGACCTGCCGTGGAAGAGCTTCTGCACGATCTCTTCCCGATTGATGGCGTGCACGAGTGCGTGGCGCACGCGCTTGTCCTTCAGCCACTCGTTGTCCAGGTTGAGATCAGCATGCTCCCACCCCAGCAGAGGCAGGAAGTGCGCCGTCACCTGCGACGCACGCCGGTCGATCTCGACCATCTGGTCGATAGAGAAGTTGGCGACCACCGCAGCATCCACCTGACCGGCGATCACGTTCGCCTGAAGTACGGTGCTGTCAAGGATGAACCGCCACACCTGCCGGCGGATCTTCGCCCGGCCCTCAGGGAATTTGTCATATGCTTCCATGGTGATGTGGCTGCCCGGAACCCATTCCACGAACCTGTACGGGCCGTTCCCAATCGGTGCCCGCGCCTGCTGATGTCCTTTCAGGCCGGTGGGATCGCGCAGATACTCACGCTCCAGTACGTGGCGCGGATAAATGTTGTGACCGGTGTTCGCAAACGGGTAGAGCTCGTTCCACTGGACGACCAGCGTGTAGGGATCGTTGGCGTTGGGCACGAGCATGTTCTCGATCTTGCGAAGCACGAACCGGCTGACCGTCGGACTGCGGGGGTTGCGGAGCATCAGGTAGGTCCACGACGCATCCAGGGCCGTGAGCGGCTTGCCGTCATGCCAGGTGTATCCCGTCTTGAACCGGTAGGTCACCTTCATCTTCTTGCCTGGGAGCACTTCCCAGTTGCCGTCCTTGAGCGTCGGGATCCTCTCCACCATGCGCGGGAAGAGTTTGGCCTGATCGTCGCGCTGAACCATGTACGCAAACAGCGAGCCCAGGATATTGCTCGTCACGAGCATGCTGCCGAAGTCGCCGATCAGGGTGTCCGGTTCCTGGGCTGTGCCGATCACCACCGTGTCGGTCCGCTGCGCCAGGGCCGGGAGAGGCGCGACCGCCCCAATGCCTACCGTCCCGAAGAGGAAAGCGATCAGAGCCGCCAGGCTGCGCGCAAAACGGCACATGACAGACCCTCCCTTCTGGATGAGGTGTGCCTGTCGCGGCGCGGCTTCGTTATACGCTCCCAAAGTCCCTGCCCCAACCCTGCCCGGTCGAAGGCTGACGCCATGAGGAACTAATCGCTCTTCGGCTGGGACTTTGCGCGCAGCAGCCGTTCCAGATCGTCCAGGCCGATCAGCACCTCGCGCGGGTTGCTGCCCTGGACAGGTCCCACGATCCCACGCGCCTCCATCTCGTCGATCAGCCGTGCGGCGGTGACGTAGCCGATGCGCATCTTGCGCTGCAGGAGCGACACCGAGCCGTAGCCTGAGCGCACCACCAGGCGCGCGGCTTCGATCATGCGCTCGCCGTCGCCGCCCCCCTCGGCGCCTGCGCTCTGCTGCGCTTCGACAAGCTGCTGATCATACGTCGGCTTTCCCTGCCTCCGCCACCACTCGACGACCGCACGGATCTCCGCGTCGGCGATGTAGGCGCCCTGGGCGCGGATCGCGCGGGAGGCGCCCAGTGGCAGGAACAGCATGTCGCCGCGGCCCAGCAGCTTCT
>JBOGSE010000208.1:0-1742 GCA_050694895.1 bacterium
GAGACGCACGATCCAATAATCGTAGCCGCCATAGTTCGCGGCTGTCTTATTACCTCCCCCGGGTGGCGATTGCGATAGTCCTCCAAGAACAAAACCGCCGTCTCGCGTTTGCTGGAGCGCCGGCAAGGATTCTCTTTCGCTACCTCCAAAAACGCGTTGCCACTCGATGGGGGGCGGCGAAATCTGCTGGCCGTGGCCGTGCGCGGCCAGCAGCATCCCAAAAGCGACAACTATCAGCCCTGCTCTCATGGCCATACGGAAAAGTAGCGCGCCCAGGTTCGCGGCGCAAGCAGATTGAAGAACACCGATTCGCCCACCTCCGGCCGCGGTTGCAGCGGAATAGTCGGCGACGGGTCAGTGCGCGACCAGCCGCCGGCTGTATCGTAAGTGTAGGTTACGTAGTCCCCGCGGAGATTGATAAAGCGAAGAACTGTATCGCCATTGGCCAATCCGTCCTCGGGGCCGAAACCGAGCAGGGTTGTCAGACCGCCCTCCTGCGGGACCATCGCGCCGCGAATCCAGAAACCTGCAGGCAGTGCTGCGCTCAGATGCCCTTGCAGTACTTCCCCTATGATCGTAATGACAAATGGCTCCGCAGTTGGATTAACTATGAGGCCTCCTTCGCCAGGCAGCATGGTGGTATCCTCCGACCAGCCCAAGCCGAACTCGTTATCCTCGAAAAAGTAACCGTACCAGCCCTGGCTGGTCCATTTCCAAAATACCGTCCCATCGGGTGGGTGTGGAATGAGACCGTTCAACGTATTGGTGCGCGTATTGAGCGGATTGGAAATCATGGAGCTCCCTGGAGGGACGGTTACCTTCAGAAAACCATAAGAGCGTGTTTTGAAAATGCATTTCATGCCGCCAGGCGTTTGAGCATGAGACGAATCATGCAAATCCGAATCATGGCCTCGCTATGATCCAGACGCACTTCATAGTCGCGGCAAAGCCGTCGGGACTTGGAGAGCCAGCCGAAGGTGCGCTCCACGATCCACCGCTTCGGAAGCACTCGGAAACCCTTGACCCGATCCCTGCGGCGCACAATCTCCAGCTTCAGTTTGCCGAAGGGTCGGAGTTGCTTGACCCACCCAACCAGCGTCCCCAGGTAGCCGCCATCGGCCCAGAGGATCTGCACGCGCTGATACATGGAGAGCATCAGAGTGATGAGCCTCTTGGCCGCGACGCGATCCTGCACGGCGGCCGAGGTGATGGTGATGGCCAGGATCATGCCCAAGCTATCCACGGCCAGGTGGCGTTTGCGTCCCGACACCTTCTTGGCCGCGTCGTAGCCGCGTTCTCCGGCCTGATCGGGCGTCTTGACCGATTGGCTGTCCACGATGGCGGCTGTCGGCGCCACCTTTCGTCCTTCGGTCTTGCGCAAACAGTCGCGCAGGGTGTCGTGAATGAACCGCCAAGTCCAATCCTGGGACCACGTACGAAAGTAGCCATAGACAGTGCGCCAGGGACCAAATTCCTTGGGCAGCAATCGCCAGGCACAGCCGGAGCGGACGATGTAAAAGATAGCGTTGACCAAGGTGCGCCGGTCCCGCTTGGGCGGTCTGCCCCGCTTGCCTTTTCCAGACTTGGGAGCCGGCACGAGCGATTTGATCTGGTCCCATTCTTCATCGGTGAGGTCGGTTGGATAACGAGTAGGATGCGTTTGCATCCGTTCCATCTATAGTACCGGCGCGGCTTGTACAATAACGTTAAAGTTGAAAATTGGCATTTTCAAAACACGCTCT
>JBOGSE010000209.1:0-1595 GCA_050694895.1 bacterium
CCGAGGCGATCAACCTGGTGGCCGCGACCTGGGGCCGCGCCCGGGTAGGCCCCGGCGACGAGATCGTGCTCACCGAGATGGAACACCACAGCAACATCGTGCCGTGGCAGCTCCTTGCCGCGGAGAAGGGTGCCCGGCTGCGCTACATCCCGATTACGGACGAGGGCCGGCTCGAACTCGGCGCCCTCGATGATCTCCTGAGCGAGCGCACGAAGATCGTCAGCGTCACGCATCAATCCAACGTGCTGGGCACGGTGAACCCCGTGCGCGTGATCGCGGATCGCGCGCACGCCGTGGGCGCGCACCTGGTCGTGGATGCGGCGCAGAGCGTGCCGCACCAGGCCGTCGATGTGCAGGCGCTGGGAGCTGACTTCCTGGCGTTCTCCGGGCACAAGATGCTCGGACCCACCGGCAGCGGGGGGCTGTGGGCACGTTACGAACTCCTCGAGGCGATGCCGCCGTATCACGGCGGGGGCGAAATGATCATGCTCGTCGACTTCGACCGCTCGACCTACAAGGACCCGCCGCACAAGTTCGAGGCGGGCACGCCCAATATTGCCGACAGCATCGTGCTGGGCGTGGCGGTCGACTACATGAAGCGGATCGGTCTGGATGCGATCGCCGAACACGAGCGCGAGCTGACCGCGTACGCGCTTGCGCGCTTGACGGAGGAGGTATCAGGGCTAACGCTGCTTGGCCCGCGCACCCCGGTCGATCGCGGCGGGGCCGTCAGTTTCACCCTGGACGTTGTCCATCCACATGATGTTGCCCAGGTGCTCGATCAGGAGGGCATCGCCGTGCGCGCGGGGCATCACTGTGCCCAGCTGGTGCACCGGCACTATGATGTTGCCGCCAGCGTCCGCGCAAGCCTGCACATTTACAACACGCGTGAGGACATCGATGCGCTGACGGACGGTCTCCAGAAGGTCCATCGAATGTTCGATCGCTCCTCGCGTCCGGTCAAGGAGGACACCGGTGGCGCTCGATGACTTGTACCGCGAGGTGATCCTGGACCACTACGCGCATCCGCGCAATCGCGGCCGGCTGGACCCCAACGACGTATCGGTGGAAGGGACCAACCCCCTCTGCGGCGACGAATTGTCGCTCTTCCTCCGCTTGCGCGACGGCCGGGTCGAAGACGTACGCTTCGAAGGTCGTGGCTGCTCGATCAGCCAGGCGTCCACCTCGATGATGACCGAGGTGATCAAAGGGAAGACCCTCGACGAAGTGCGCGATTTGGTGGGGAAGTTCAAGGGCATGATGCGGGGCGAGACCCCGGGGGATGACCTCGGCGAACTCCTTGCCCTGGCCGGCGTGCGGAAGTTCCCGGTGCGGATCAAGTGCGCCACCCTGTCGTGGGTGGCGCTGGAGCAGGGCCTCGACGAGCATGCGGCAGGGCGCTCAACCGCGCGGTCCACGACCGAAGTCGAAGGCTAGACGCGTGCTTCCTTCACGCGGAGTATGTTATAGGCGGGGACGGGTTTGGAAAACCCCTTGAGGCCCAGATCTCCCACATGCTCGACCTCAACGAGGTTCTCGGCCGCCGCGTGCACCCGCTGGCTGATCAGTATCTGCCAGGCCGCCGCCTCGTCGCA
>JBOGSE010000210.1:0-9448 GCA_050694895.1 bacterium
CTTCGGGTCGATTGAGGACGCGCGGGCCTTCTGCCAGCAGTTCTTCGCCTGGTACAACACGGAACATCGCCACGCCGGGATCGGCCTCCTGACGCCCGAGAGCGTCCACGACGGCCGCATCGCGCCCGTGCTCGCCCAGCGGCGCGCCGTCCTCGCCTCCGCCTATGCGGCGCACCCGGAGCGCTTTGTCCGGAAGCCGCCCGAACCGCCGGCGGTACCGACCGCCGCATGGATCAACCGGCTCAGCCCGACGAGCGCTGAGAGGGAAAAGGGGGGATGTCCAGGTATGGCCGCCCCGCTGATCGTCGATCCTGGAGGCGCTGAGAGGCTCGCTCCTCGCGGCGAGTGGCCCCAGCCCCCCTCTTTCCCCCCCACCCATGCGCTCCAGCCCGTCCGGAGGGGCGGGAGACTTCAGCTTCACCAACACGACGAGACGAACACCCCAATGCGCGGGATCCAGTCGGGGCAAAGCAATGGCTCCCTCTGGGCGACCCCGAGTGGCCCTGTTCGGGTGACCCTTGACGGGCACGCCGGGATCAGTCGGCCCAACCCGGCGCCGGCAAGCGCCGAGGCGCGACAGTAAATGCGACGAGTCGGTGTCTCACAATCGTTGACAACTTCCGAGACGCGTGATGGTTATGTGTCGGTCTCACAGAGGTTGCGACATCAGGCAGCTCGGTCGAATTGTCGTTAGCCGAAGGCGTTCGCGTGGGGTATCCTGGGAGAGAGAATGGCTAGGCGTGGACAAGTAGTTGCCCGGCAGGGCATCTGGACCGTGTCGAAGGTGCGCTGGGAGGCAGCGGAGGAGGAGGATTTTCGGTTTTGGTATGAGGGGCTGACTCCGGAGGAACGTGTCGAGGCAGTCGCTGCCGCACTCGAAGGTTGCCTGAAGACGCGAGGACGCAATGGCATCCCGAGACTACGAAGAGTTCATCGGCGCATTGAACGACCATGGGGTACGCTACCTCATCGTCGGCGCCCACGCCGTCGCCTTTCACGCTCGTCCTCGCGCCACAAGGGATCTTGATATTCTGCTCGATCCGACCCCGTACACCCATCTGGGTAATCCCCGCCTCTCGCCCGGAATACGGACGCCCATTTGACGGCCTGACGACACCCCCACTACGCCCAAAGATACCCATTTCACCGGAAACGCCGACGCCCGGCCTGCATCTAAGCTCTCAAACGCGGATGGCCGGCCGGAGGGAGGTGAGACCGCACCCGACCGGCGAGCGCGACAGCGGACGGTGGCCCAAGGCGCCGACAGTAAAGAAGGTGTGGCGCCCTGCGTCAATAAACCGACAGGATCCCCGGTCCCAGCCAGCCCGTCGGCGGACAGCGGGCCGGAGGCAAGAGAACGGCCATGGTGCACTGGCACTTCGATGAAACAATGGCGCTGGAGCGGATGCGAGAGACGGAGCGGCAGGCCAATCGGGCCCAGGCCGTGGGCCTGTTTCGCCGGGAAGTCCCAACGGCGTGGCTTCGGCTTCAGCGGAGGCTGGGCTATTGGCTGATCGCCCTGGGGCAGTATCTCCAGCGCGGGGAAGAGACCCGCAGAAACACCGCGCGCACGTGCTGCGAGTCGAGGGCGGCGCGATGACCGGCGGCGAGATCGTGATCCACGCGGGGCGTGGGCCCGAACCGGGCCCGGTGAAGAGGACGAACGCAACCATGGGTCGGCACAATCAGGAGTCTCACATGCGTTACAATGTGTTTGGACGGCGAACAGGCCTGCGGGTCTCGGAGCTGGCGCTGGGGGGCGGCATGTTCGGAACAAAATGGGGCCATGGCGCCGAACCCGGCGAGGCCCGCCGGATCTTCGACGGGTACGCCGAGGCCGGCGGCAACTTCCTCGACACCGCCGATGCCTATCAGCTCGGCGAGTCCGAAACCCTGCTCGGCGAGTTCGTCGCCCCGGACCGGGACGCCTTCGTCCTGGCGACCAAGTACACGCTCGGCGCGGCCGCCGACGGCGGACTCTCCGTCACCGGCAACAGTCGCAAAAACATGGTCCAGTCGGTCGAGGCAAGCCTGAAGCGCCTCAGGACGGATCGCATCGATCTCTACTGGCTCCACATGCCCGATGGCACTACGCCGATCGACGAGATCGCGCGCGGCCTCGACGACCTGGTGAGGGCAGGCAAGATCGTCTACGCAGGCCTGTCCGATTTCCCCGCCTGGCGCGTCGCCAGCGCGGCGACGATCGCCGAGCTGCGCGGCTGGACCCCGATCGTCGGCCAGCAGATCGAATACAGCCTCGTCGAGCGCACGCCGGATCGGGAGCTCCTGCCCATGGCGCGGGCGCTTGGGCTCGGAACCGTCGCCTGGTCTCCGCTCGGCGGCGGCCTCCTGACGGGAAAGTACCGCAGGGGCGAAGGGGGTCGAGCGGTCACGTGGAACGTCCCCCTGGTCCACGAGGAGAACAGCCCGCAGAAAACCGCGATCCTCGACGCGCTCCAGGCCGTTGCGGAAGAGACCGACACGAACCCCGGCCGGGTCGCCATCGCGTGGGTGATCGCCCAGGGCCTCATTCCCATCATCGGGCCGCGAACGCGCGCGCAGCTCGACGACAATCTCGGCGCGCTGGCTGTACCGCTGACCGCGGATCACGTGCGGCGGCTCGACGAGGTCAGCGCCGTGCCGCTCGGGTTCCCACACGAGGTGCTGACGCGCTTCAAGGGCTTGGGCCAGCAGCTCGCCGGCGGCAAGGCGGATCTCCTCGACCTGCCCGCCCTCCCGGTCCCGTGAAGGGGGCCTCGCGGAGGATCCCGGAGGGCAGGCCGAAGGCGTGGTTTGCGGTCATCCGGCGGAGAGATGCTTTTTGCTGGTTCGGCGGTGAGTTGGGCAGCGCGTGCGTTGACAGGCGCTTCGTCCGCCCTGTAGCATGCGGCGGTGCTCCTGGCGGGCTGTAGGGAGAGACGGAGAGCACACATGTCAATCGGGGGAGCCGGCGAGAGGATACACGAAGCGGTGCTGGGCTGGGAGGGGATCACTGCCCATCCCCACCGGTATGGCGGCACCGAATATCGCCTCGGGAAAAGGGAAATCGGGCACATCCACGGCGACGCCCTGGTGGACATCCCATTCCCCAAGAAGGTACGGGATGAGTTGGTGTCCGCCGGCCGCGCGGAGCCGCACCACGTCCTTCCCAAGAGTGGGTGGGTCAGCGTGTATTTGCGAGCAGCGACTGATGTCGAGCGGGCAATCGAGCTGCTCCGTCTCTCGTTTGATGCCGCCGCCCAAAAGACTCCCACATGAGAGGCACGAGGGACTCTTTAGGCTGCATCGCACGCGCTTCCAATGGCGCGGCGGCCGTCAGGCGGCCAAAGGGAGTCCAGTGGAGATAGACCGATGAGCGGCTCCTCCGAAACCGAATTCACCGGCAAGCGCGCGCTCGTGACCGGCGGCACCAGGGGCATCGGCGAAGCCATAGTTCAACGCCTTCGAGGTTCGGGAGCAGCGGTGGTCACCACGGCTCGATCCACTCCCCGTGACCGGCATGAGCCGGATCTGTTCGTGGAAGCCGACCTCAGCACGGCCGCGGGGGCGGAGAAGGTCGTCAGCCATGTGCGGGATCGCTTCGGCGGCGTCGACATTCTGGTCAACAATGTCGGAGGGTCTTCGGCACCGGGGGGCGGCTTCGCCGCCCTCACGGACGCGCATTGGCAGGACGCGTTGAACAGCAACCTGTTGGCCGCGGTTCGACTCGACCGGGGGCTGCTGCCGTTGATGGTGGAGCAGGGAGCCGGCGTGATCATCCACATCTCCTCGATCCAGCGGCGCCTCCCGCTGTTTGACGCGACCCTCGCGTATGCAGCCGCGAAGGCGGCGCTCAGCAACTACAGCAAGGGGCTTTCGAATGAGGTCGGACCGAAAGGCGTCCGGGTCGTCAGCGTTGCGCCGGGATTCATCGAGACCCCCGCCGCCACAGCGCTGATCGACAGACTGGCGGCGATCTCCGGCACCGACCGGAAGACGGCGCGCGCGCAATTGATAGAATCCCTCGGCGGCATCCCGCTTGGCCGTCCGGGCTGGCCGGCAGAGGTCGCCGAGCTGGTCGCCTTCCTCGCCTCTGATCGGGCAGCAGCGATCACCGGCAGCGAGTATGTCATCGACGGCGGCACCATCCCGACGATCTGACTTGTGGTTCTCACTCATTCTCTTATGAAGGAGCGAGCATGATCCTGGTAACGGGCGCGAGTGGCACCGTTGGAAGCGAAGTGCTGAAGCAGGTGCTCGAGGAAGGGGCTAAGGTGCGCGCCGCATTCCACAGCACTGAGAAGGCCGCGCGCGCAAAAAGGCAAGGCATTGACACCGTGGTGCTCGACTATGCCGATCGCGCCAGCACCGCGGCGGCGCTGAAGGGTATGGACAAAGTGTTTCTGCTGGGTCCAACGGTCCCCAACCAGTCTGAGCTCGAAAACACCGTGGTGGAAGAGGCGAAGAAGGCCCGCGTCAAGCATATTGTGAAGCTCTCGGTGCTCGACGCGGCCGGCGAGAAGTACACGTTCGCCAAATGGCATCGCGCGGTAGAGAAAACCATCGAAGGCTCCGGGCTCAAATATACGTTTCTACGCTGCAACGAATTCATGCAGAACACCCTGACCTATTACGTGGGGACGATCAAAAGCGAGGGTGCGTTTTACCTTCCCACGAAAGATGCGAAAACCAGCATGATTGACGTCCGCGACATTGCCGCAGTCGCGGTCAAGGCGCTCACCGCCTCCGGCCATGAGAACAAGGTCTATGAGCTTACCGGCCCCGAGGCGCTCAGCCATGAACAGATAGCACAGAAGCTCTCAGCCGCAGTGGGAAAGCAAATCAAGTATGTCGATATATCGCCTGCGGCTTTCAAAGAAGGTGCAGTCGCTGTGGGGATTCCAGACTGGTACGCCGACGCACTCGTGAATCTGTATCAGTTATGCGTTGCGGGAGGAGCCCAGCGGGTCACGAAGGATGTAGAGCGCGTCACCGGCCGCAAACCCCGCACCTTCGATGAGTTCGCACGCGAGCACGCGGCGGTGTTTCGGTAGAACGTTTTCCCAGCGGGTGGTGCCGGAAGAAGTACGCACTGTGATCCTGAGTCGAGGAGGGATCCCACGCGCTTGCTCCAGCGTGCAACGCCGTGCCGTGACTGAGCGGAGGGAACAATGGTCGGCATAACGTCGCTCTGGCTCCCGATTCTGCTGTCAGCAGTCGTCGTGTTCGTGGCGAGCTGGATCATCCACGCAGTCCTCCCCTATCACCGCAGCGATTTCCGCCAGGTGCCCGCCGAGGATCAGGTTATGGAGGCGCTGCGTCGGACGGCGATTCCGCCCGGCGACTACATCATCCCCCACGCCGGAAGCATGCAGCGAATGAAGGATCCAGAGTACATCGCCAAGAGGACGAGAGGCCCGATCGCTATCATGACGGTCATGAAAGGCGGCCCGCCAACCATGAGCGCCGAGCTGGTGCAATGGTTTGTCTACTGCGCGGTGATCAGCGTCTTTGCCGCGTACATCGCGGGCCGTGCGCTGGGGCCCGGAAGCGAGTACTTGGCCGTCTTCCGCTTCGTGGGGGTCAGCGCATTCCTCGGCTACGCCGGCGCGCTGTGGCAAAATGCGATCTGGTTCAAGCGGAGCTGGGGCTTCACGCTCAAGTCGACGTTCGACGCGTTGGTGTACGCGCTCCTGGCGGCTGGAATCTTCGGATGGCTGTGGCCGCGCTAGAATGCTCGGCGATAGGCGGGGAGGGGTGGGAAACCAACCATGTTCCTGTTCATTGACGCACGGATCATACTGACGCTCCTCCGCATTGTCCTCGGTGCCGTCATGATTTACTATGGCTGGCCGAAGATCGGGGACCTCCGCACGAACGCGAAGGACTTTGTGGGCATGGGATTCAAGCCCGGCTGGTTCTGGGGCACGCTCATCGCGCTCGTGGAGTTCCCCGGCGGGGTCCTTGTCGTCCTGGGTTTGTTCGCAGAGATCGCTGCGGCGTTCTTTGCGTTCCAAATGCTGGTTGGCACGTTCTGGAAGCTCAAGAACAAGAAGGACTTCACGGAGTATTCATACGACCTGCAGTTGTTCGCGCTGGGATTGGTCGTATGGAAGCTTGGACCGGGAGCATTCTCCCTCGTATCCGTGGAATTCCCCCTGCTTCGCTGGGACATCGCCGCAGGAGCGGTAGTGTTCGCGCTTTTCTTGGCCTATCTGGCAGAAATCTTCGGGAAGCCATACCAGCGGTGGAGAGGCTAGGGGGGGCCCGGCACGGGCGCGGGTTCGGCCCGGGTGGGAGGGTGGCAGGTATGCAACCGTATACGAGATTCCAAGAGACGGCGTTGCTCGTCCTGCGCTTGATTGTCGCGGCGATCTTCCTCTACGCGGGCTACGCCAAATGGCCCTTCTGGTCGGCGGCGCCCCCAGGCATGTCCGCGGGCATGGTGAACCTCGTGAAGTTCCTCTCGATCGTCGAGCCTTTGGGCGGCGTGGCGCTCATCGTGGGATTCTTGACGCGCTGGGCCGCGGCGGGACTCGCCGTTATCATGGTGGGGGCGATTGTTTTCTTGCGGTTCACCATGCACACTGGCCTCTTCACGACGCCAGAGGGAGCGGGCCTGGATTATAACCTGCTCATCCTCGGCGGCTGCATCGCCCTGATAGCCTTTGGCGCAGGCGGCTGGTCCGTGGATGCGATCCGGAAGAAGGCGTAGGACTTCAGCCATGGCGGTCCGAGGGGCAGGACGCCGAGCACCGACGGTGCCCGCAACGATGAGGGCTGCCGCTGTCGACCGGTTTGGTCCGCCGGCGGTTCTGCGGCTCCGCACGCTTCCGGTGCCCGAACCCGCATCGCACGAGGTGCTTATCGCGCTCCACGCGGCTGGTGTCGGCGTGTGGGACGCGTCGATACGGGACGGCACCTGGCAGCCCGCCGGGCGTTCCAGGTTCCCGCTCATCCCGGGGACCGATGGCGCGGGAATCGTCGTCCGGAAGGGCGCAGGTGTGCGCCGCTTCCGCCCCGGCGACCGTGTGTACGCCCTCGACCTTGCCAAGCCGAACGGAGGCTTCTACGCGGAATACGTGGCGGTGGAGGCCGACCACGTCGCGCAGGTGCCGCGGCGCCTCGACCTGCCGCGGGCAGCCGCTGCCGTGACGAGCGGCTTGACGGCGCTCCAGGGGATCGACGACACGCTGCGCCTGCGTCGGGGCGAGACGGTGCTGATCTTCGGGGCGTCTGGTGCCGTGGGAACGGTCGCGGTGCAGTTCGCGAAGCGCCGGCGCGCGCGGGTCCTCGCGACGGCCACGGGCCGCCCTGCAGCGAGGCTCGTGGAGCGGCTCGGCGCCGACGCCGTCATTGATGCCCGCAGCCGGAGCGGCATCGAGCGGCTCCGCTCGCTTGCCCCCGATGGGCTCGACGCGGTCCTTGCGCTCGCGGGCGGCGACGAGCTCGAGCGCTGCCTCGACCTGGTGAGGGCGGGTGGTCGGGTCGCGTACCCCAACGGCATCGGCCCCGAGCCTCGTCGCCGGCAGCGGGTTCGTCTCCTCGCGTTCGATGGCGTGGCCGGCCGCCGCGAGTTCGCCCGGCTGGATCGCGCCGTGGTCGAGGCGAGGCTCCGGGTGCCGATCGCGGCCGTCTATCCGCTCGCGCAGGCGGCGAAGGCGCATGCGCGACTCGAGCGCGGGCAGATCCTCGGCAGGATCGTGCTCACCATCCGCCGGGAGAAGGGTCGATGACGATCTGGGTCGGCACGTCAGGATATAACTATGCGGAGTGGCGGGGGAGTTTCTATCCCGAGAAGTTCCCGACCACGGAGATGCTGCCCTACTATGCCGAGCGCTTCTCCACCGTCGAGATCAATTACACCTTCTATCGGATGCCGAACGCCAAGACGATCGCCGGCTGGAATGCCGAGACCCCGGCCGGATTCGCGTTCGCCCTCAAGGCATCCCGGCGCATCACGCACGACGCCCGCCTCAAGGGTGTGGAGGACCCGCTCCGCT
The DNA here is from genome assembly GCA_050694895.1 of bacterium. GTDB lineage: Bacteria > Sysuimicrobiota > Sysuimicrobiia > Sysuimicrobiales > Humicultoraceae > JBQTJP01. Next base: position 7,983 of record JBOGSE010000210.1, read on the forward strand.
ACTTCCTCGAGACGGCGCGGGCCCTCGGGCCCAAGCTCGGCCCGGTCCTGTTCCAGCTACCGCCGTACTTTCGAAAGGACCTGGACCGGCTCGGAGGCGTGCTGGCCCTCCTGCCGGCCGGCGTCCGCGCTGCCTTCGAGTTTCGCCACGAGTCGTGGTTCGGCGACGATGTCTACGCGCTGCTCCGGACCCGGAACGCCGCCCTCTGCATCGCCGACACGGAGAAGGGCACCACGCCGGTGGTCGCGACCGCGGACTTCGGCTACTTCCGGCTCCGCGATGAGGGCTACGCGGCCGAAGACCTCAAGCAATGGGCGGAGACCGTCCAGCGCCTCGGCGCCGGATGGCAGGACACCTTCCTCTACTTCAAGCACGAGGAGTCCGGCATCGGCCCGGCCCTCGCCCAGCAGTTTCGGGGCCTCCTCACCGCCTAGCCGGCCCTCTGTTCGGAGTCCGGCCGCCCCCATGTCGGACGGGTCGAGCCCCTCGCAGCCAGAAGAGGATTATGCTGACCAGTGTTTGTCGGTCGCGGCTGGCAGTGGAGGACATTGGCAAGTCCTTGGAAAGGCATGAGAATCGCCCCAGTTGTTGATGGTTTCATGCGTGGGATATGCTGACCAGCATACCCAATGGTTAAGCGGCAAGGCCGGCTGTGACCTGCGAGCGCAGAGGGGAGCTTCACGCACTACCCATCGAAATGAGGAGTGATCATGTCGACCAACACCATCCGGCTTCACCGTGTTCTACGGGCAACACCTGAGCGGATCTACCGGGCGTTCCGCGATGCTGATGCGATGGCCAAATGGCTTCCGCCGAACGGATTCACGGGCAAGGTTCACCAGATGGACGCCAAAGTCGGCGGCGCCTACAAGATGTCGTTTACGAATTTCACTACCGGCAAGACCCATTCCTTCGGCGGAACTTATCTCGAACTGGCCCCACACGAACGCATTCGCTACACGGACAAATTCGACGACCCGAACTTGCCCGGCGAGATGCGGACAACGATTACCTTGAAGAAGGTGTCCTGTGGGACCGAGTTGAACGTCGTGCAGGAAGGGGTTCCCGGAGGCATTCCTCCCGACGCTTGCTATCTCGGCTGGCAAGAATCGCTTATGCTCCTCGCGAAGCTCGTCGAGGCCGAGATCCCAGATTAGCTCTGGTCTTCCGAACTGGCCGCGTGCGATGCCGCCTAACATGGCCGTCAACCCGACGGTCTCGGCCGGCAGGCCGCTTGCTGACGGTTGGGTGGTGCCTGCCGGCCGCCGAATCGGCAAGCGGCGCGCCGGGTTCGACTTTGAGGGGACGTACACTCGAATCGTGCCCCAGAAGATAATCGGAGTCAATCCCATTCTTCGTTGAAATTGTGAAGCAGGCTCCATCATGATCCTACGCAACGCGGTTTCCCGGCGCAGCCTCCTGTCCTCGGATGGCCGTTTGCAACGCGGCCCGCAAGAGCGGCAGCG
>JBOGSE010000211.1:0-3507 GCA_050694895.1 bacterium
GTCACGCGCATCCGGCGCATCGGTCCGTAGGCCGTGGCGGCCCCGACGACAAAGACCGCCGCGAGCACCGCATCGAGGGCAAACAGGAGCCCGGAGGACAGGTTCGTTGCCAGCAGGAACGTGGCAATCGCCAGCAACAGCGTGACCGTGCCCTCAGGCGTCAGCACGGGTCGCCTCGAGAATGGGCACGGGCACCGTACGTGTGATCTCGGTAATGGTGTCCTCCGCACTCGGTGCGGCCCCGGCCTGCCCCGCAAACGGGGGTTGTCCCCGCACCAGGATGCGGTGCGCCATGACCGGCCCGGCGAGCGCTTTGACGTCATCGGGGGTCACGTACGCACGGCCGGCCAGCAACGCCGCGGCCTGGGCCGCGCGCAGCAGCGCCATGCCGCCGCGTGGACTGCATCCGAGCGCAACCCCGGGATGAGACCTGGTGGCGGCCACCAGCGCGAGGACGTACTCACGAATGGCGGCGCTGGCAAATATCGCCGCGGCGGTCTCCTGCAGGGTGAGCAGGTCGCGTGGGGCCAGCACGGGCACGAGCGTGTCGATCGGATGCCGTCCGCTCTGCCCCGCCAGCATGGCCCGCTCGGCGTCCGGCGGCGGGTAGCCCAGCGACGTCGCGATGGCAAAACGGTCCAGTTGCCCCTCGGGAAGTGGATACGTCCCATGATGCTCGACCGGGTTGAGGGTCGCAATGAGGAAGAAGGGATGCGGGAGGCGACGAGACTCGCCGTCGACCGTGACCTGCCATTCGTCCATGGGTTCCAGGAACGCCGACTGCGTTCGCGGCGATGTGCGGTTGAGCTCATCGACGAGAACGATGTTGGCGAAGACCGGTCCGGGCACAAATCGGGTCTCGTAGGACTTCGGGTCGATGACGGCCGTCCCCAGCACATCTGAGGGCAGCAGATCCGGTGTGCACTGGATGCGCGCGAACTCGCCCGCGATCGATCGCGCAAGCGCGCGGGCCAGCATCGTCTTGCCGACGCCGGGTACATCACGAAGGAGGACGTGGCCCCGGGCGAGCAGCGCGGTCAGCACCAGGTCGATGACCGCGCTCTTGCCCAGAATCACCCGGCCGATGCTCTCGCGCAGCCGCGTGATCTGGGACGTGATCCCGGATTCGACAAGCAGGTTCCGGCTCACACGCTCACCCGCCCACGCCCTGCTGTCGCCAGGTCCAAAGGTTGTGCATGAGATAGTTCAACATGCCTCCGATTCCCACCCCGATAAGGTTGGCGAGCATCGGCACCAGCCCGACGTGGGCCAGCACCCGCAGCAGGGCAAGATACACGAGCGTGCCTGCCCACGTCGCCGCATAGTACTTGCCCATCCGCTGCAGGAACCCGGACACGCCCTGCTCCCGCCGGTCGGCCCACGTGAACGTGTTATTCAGCAGAAAGTTCGAGCCGGTGGCGAGCAGCCCGGCCACGATGCCCGCATAAAAATAGTAGACGCCCAGTCCCTGGGTCATCACCCAGAACGCGGCGACGTTCACCATGACGCCGCTTGCCCCCACCATGAGGAATTTCCACAGGCGGGCGTCGGCGGGATTGCTCGCGGTCAGCATCACGATATGCCGCACGAGATCCAGGCCCTGACGGACCGACGCTTTGGTGTGGCCGCCCGCGCGCGCGCCGAACACATAGGGCACTTCGGCGACCCGGTCATAGCGACCCCGCACCAGGATCTCGAGAAGGATCTTGAACCCCACCGGACGGAGCGGCACCCCGTCGATCACGGCCCGGCGCACTACGAAGAGTCCCGAGAGCGGGTCGCTGCTCCGGCGCGCGGCGCCAAGCAGCACCCAGGTCAGCAGGCGTGAGGCGCGCGAGACGATCTTCCGCCATGGCGTGAGCCCGGGGCTTCCGCCACCAGGCAGATACCGGGACGCGACGGCGATGTCGGCATCGGTTTCGGTGAGCCGGCGAACGAGCACCGGCAGCATCGCGGGTGGATGCTGCAGGTCGGCGTCACAGACGCCGATCGCCTCCCCACGGCTTCGTGCAAATCCCTCGACGACGGCGCCGGCAAGCCCCCCGGCCCCGTTGTGGTCCCGCGGGCGGTGGACGACCGACACACTGGAATCCGCGGCCGCGGACAGCACCTGTTCTGTCCCGTCGGTGCTGTCATCGACAAAGATGATCTCGTACTCCAGGCCGGCCAGCGCGTGGCGCAGGGCGCCCAATAGGGGCTGAACGTTTGCCCGTTCGTTGCGGGTCGGGATGACGACCGAAAGGCGTGGGGCCATCAGGGCGCGCTCGAGATAACGGCGAATCCTAGACGCTCCGCGGCATCCGCGAGCCGGCGATCGAAGCAGACGAACGGGCGTCTCTGCGGTCGCTCCTTGCACCAGATCACTGCTGCGGCCAGCTGGAACGCGTCAGCGGCGCGAAGGCCGTGCTGGTCGGGCAGCTCCTCTGCGAGGCTGCGAAGCCTGTCGGTAGGAAGAACCTCCGCCCACGATCGACGCAGCAGCGCCAGCCGGGCCACAGACCGCCGGTGACCCTTCTCTGCCAGCGCTCCTTCTCGAACCAATCGCGACAACGCGCTGCGGACCTCGACCGGCGTCCCCCACCAGACGATCAGCCGGCCGTGCTTTCGCACAAGACGACTCAGGACCCCGCTGGCGGGTTGGTGAAAGCACAGAGGAAGGATCGCGCTGGCATCCCAGAAGGCCACCCCTTAGTCGACCTCCCGATCGGCCGAGACCGCGGCCGCCGCGCGCCTGATTGAAACACGGGGCGCAGGCATCGCCCAAAACGACGCCGGCAGACGCATCTCCGGAGGGCGGAGTTGTCCGGTGGCCACCAGAGCGAGATCCTCGGGATCAATGTCGCTGGCGGCTGAGACGGGCACGATCTTGGCAATCGGAAGGTTCCGGTCCCGAACGACCAGCTCTTCGCCTCCCCGAACCTCCCGCAGGTACCGGCTGAGGCGGTTTTTTAGATCCGCGATGTTAACGCTTCGCATAGGACACCAATATAGCCATTATAGCCATAATCCACGGTTGGGAACAACCGCCTCACCTACGCGCTATTTGGCACTCGGCTGCGCCCGCCGGGCGAAGACGAGGCGCAGGTAGCCGGCGATTGTGCTGGCCGCCGGCATCTTGCTCGGCCCGACCTTGCGGTCGTATCTCAGGTAGAGCGGCACCTCGACGATACGTAACCCGAACGGCGCGAGCTTGACCAGCAGTTCAGTCATGACGACGAATCCTGACGATTCGATCAGGCGCGCGCTATACGCGGCCACCGCGCGCTGGAGCGTCGCGGCCCGGTAGGCGCGGAACCCGCAGGAATAGTCGCGCACGCCGGCCAGCCCGAAGCGCAGGCGCAGGAGCCAGCCGACGGCGGCGCTGAGCAGCACGCGGTGGGCCGGCACGCCGGCCTGGCGTGCGCCGGAGATGTACCGCGAGGCGATGACGACGTCCGCGCCCGCGCGGATCGCTTCCACCATCTGTGGAATCTGGTGAGGCGAATGGGTATTGTCCGCGTCCATGGT
>JBOGSE010000212.1:0-1093 GCA_050694895.1 bacterium
ACCGTTAGACAGCGAGCATGCTTCCATGGACCGCACCCTCTCGGTGCGTCAGACCGGTCTCCTGAAGTTCGTGCTGCCCCCAGTCTGGATCAGCATCGTCGGTTATGCGGGCTGGCGGTTGTTGCTGCGTCCGGAGACCGTACTCTTCGATTACGAGGCGGGCGCCGCGACCGCAGCCGTGAAGTGGCTCCTCCTCGCCCTCTTGGCCATTAGCCTCCTCGTGCTGTTCGCGTTCGTCGTGCCCCTCAAGCGCGTGCGCCTCGCGGCCGACGGGCTACGCGTATCGAATTACGTACGCGAGGTCACGGTTCCGTTCGGCGCCATCGCGCGCGTCCGGCAGAACTGGCTGCCGACCTTCCGTCTCATCACGCTCGAGTTGCGCAGCGGGACGCCGCTGGGCCGCCGCGTCATCTTCAGGCCCGCGGTCCCGCAACGGATGGACTTCTGGCGTCGGGATTATTGGCGTGAGGACGCTCTCGTGAGCGAGCTTCGCAGGCTGGCTGGGCTGACGGATTAGCGGACCTTCTCATGCTCGCTGTCTAACAAGCGCTTGAAGCTGGCGGCGCTGCCTTGTAAAGGAACCGGAGGTTTGTTGACGTGGGAGTGGGCGCGCCGCAGCTTAAGCGCGATCCGTTAGATGGCCACGACAACACGAATGCTTTGGGGTTGCTCGTGGGGTGTTCCAGCCACGACGAAAGCCACCCCCACTCAAGTCTCCAGGCACAGGCAGCCATCTCGGCGGCGGTCCGACCGGGGCTCGACTTCCCGAACCAAATGATTACGTGCCGCGCCCTAGCGCAGCGAGATACCCGGGTGAGCTCTGTGGGGGTGAGAGAAGTGCGGCGGCCATCTAACAAGCGCTTGGAGCTGGCGCGGCGGTACATTAGGGTAATGAAGCAATCTTTTTTGTCGCCGCGCAGCTCAAGCGCGTTTCGTTAGGCCGGCAGGCGGTATGCAGGCGGTATAAGTGATGGTTGACCTAAACAAGTTAGGAGGTGCGTATGTCAAAGTCGGGTACAGTCCGTGCGAACGGCCAAGAACTTTACTACGAAGTCCACGGTGAGGGACAGCCGCTCGTCCTGGTGATGGGGAT
>JBOGSE010000213.1:0-1997 GCA_050694895.1 bacterium
CGCTTCATCCCCGGCGGCCGGATTATGCACGCGGCTGGCAACAACCGCCGTGTCACGAATTTGAACTGTTACGTTTTGCCTGTGAGAGATGATTCGATCGAATCGATCTTTGAATGGATGAAGGAAGCCGCGCGCACCTATTCGCTTGGCGGTGGAGTCGGGACCGACATTTCCGTCTTGCGGCCGCGCGGCGCGCCGGTGAACAACGCCGCGCGTAGCAGCACCGGGTCAGTGTCATTCATGGAATTGTTCTCGCTCACAACGGGCACGATCGGCCAGTCGGGCCGCCGTGGCGCATTGATGATTACGATCGCGGACAACCATCCAGACGTGCTGGATTTCATCAAAATCAAACGAAACTTGAACAAAGTGCGCTACGCGAATATCAGCATTCGGATCTCCGATGCATTCATGCGCGCAGTAGAAGAGGACACCACCTGGGAAATGGTCTTCGAAAACGAGCGGGCAACGCTGCGCCGCACCGCGCGGGCACGCGATGTCTGGCGGGAGCTGATCGCGGGTGCGCGCGACTACGCCGAACCCGGGGTGATCTTTTGGGACACGATCAAGCGATGGTCCACCTCCGAGTACAACGGCATGGGGGTGATTACCACCAACCCATGCTCCGAGATCCCCCTTGAACCGTACGGATGTTGCTGCCTGGGCAATCTCAACCTCGCGCGCTTCGTGCACGACGAGTTCACCTCACAGGCGCGCGTCGATTGGGATGCCCTCGACCGGGGGCTGAGGTACGCAACCCGTTTCCTTGATAACGTGCTGGATTACAATGCCGAAAAGCACCCGCTGCCCGAGCAACGGGAGGCCAGCCTCTACTCCCGGCGCATCGGCGTCGGCTTCACCGCGCTGGGCGATATGCTCATCACGCTCGGCCTCAGATACGACACCGATGAGGCCGTGGCGTTCGTCGACGGTCTCTTCGACCGGATCAAGAACATCGTCTACGATGAGAGCGTCAATCTGGCGATCGAGAAAGGGATGTTCCCCGGCTACGATGCTCAGGCGCACCTGGCGTCGCCGTTCATCCAGACGCTGGCGCCGAAGGTCCGCGAGCGAATCGCGCGGCACGGCCTGCGGAATGTGGCGCTGCTGACCGTCCCGCCGGTGGGCAGCGGGGCGGCGCTCGCCGGCGTTACCAGCGGGATTGAGCCGATCTTCGATCTCTCCTACACCCGTCGCTCGGAGTCGCTGTCGCAGGAGTTGTTCGCGGTCTACCACCCGCTGGTGCGGGAGTACATGACGCGGTTTGGGATCGAGCGAGAGGAGGATCTACCGGAGACGTTCGTCACCTCGCACCAGATCCAGCCGGACATGAGGGTGCGCATGCAGGCGGCGATCCAGCGGCACATCGACCACTCAATTTCGTCCACGGTCAATCTTCCGCACGACACCACACCGGAAGAGGTCGAGCGCATCTACTTCCAGGCATGGAAGCATGGCGTTAAGGGAATCACGGTGTACCGGGCTGGATCGCGCGAGAACATTCTTACGGCCAAGAGTGAGGAGAAACGTGGAGAGCACGCCTTGAGCGCTCGAGAGCCTGGGGTCGCCCAGCACGACGTGACCACCACAACGGCGTCTACCAAGGCCAGGAGTGACATGCCTGCCGTTCCTGCGCAGGCGAACACCGAGCGCCCTGCACGCGTCACCCCGCGTCCCCGCCCCAAGGTGACCGCCGGCCGGACGGAGCGAATCGAGACGCCCCGCGGGCGCGTGTATGTCGTCATCAACGAGGACGAGCTCGGCATCTGTGAACTCTTCGTGCACTCCCTCGACGTCGAGGCAGAGGCGATCGGCCGCATGGCCTCGCTGGCGCTGCGCGGCGGCCTCGACGCCCGGGACGTGATCGAGCAACTGTGGCGGGTGCAGAGCAAGGAGCTGGCGTTTGACCGATCCGCTGATGGCACGGTCGTGCGTGTGACCACGATCGCGCAGGCCGTGGCGCTTGCCCTGGGGCGGGCGCTCTACGGCGACGGCTT
>JBOGSE010000214.1:0-2200 GCA_050694895.1 bacterium
GTCCGTTCTTCTACCGAACGGGGCACTCGCTGATCAAAGCGAAGATGCGTGAAATCGGGGCGGTCTTCACCGGTGAGATGTCGGGGCACATGTTCTTCGCCGACGAGTACTACGGCTTCGACGACGCTGTCTACGCGGCCGGTCGCCTGCTCCGCATCCTCTCCCACACGGACGCGCCACTGTCGGCCCTCCTCGCTGATGTTCCCCGCTATCCGATCACGCCGGAGATCCGTGTGAGCTGCCCCGACGATCGAAAGTTCGCCATCGTCGATCAGCTGACCGCGGACTTCAAACGAACCCACCAGGTCATTGACGTCGACGGCGCGCGCGTGCTGTTCCCCGAGGGCTGGGGCCTCATCCGCGCGAGCAATACTCAGCCGGTCCTGGTCTTGCGCGCCGAGGCGCGGACCGCGCAGGCCCTCGCGCAGATCAAGGCGGAGATCGAAGGGGCACTCCGTCGGTTCCCTGAGGTCGCTGCGCCGAAGTGGTAGGCACGACGCGGGCGCCGACCTCCGGCGCCAAGTAGCGCGTGCCCGCCGCGCCAATCGTCAAGAGCGCCAAAACGCCAAAGCCCGTGTGTACGGTCATGGCGGTGCCCTCGAAGAACTCGTTCGTGAGGATGGTGACGAGTGCGGCCAGAACGGCCAGGGCAATCGCGCGTGCGGTTGAGGCCGGAGGGCTGCGGGTGAGCCATCGCCATGTCGATATGAGCCCGGTCGCGTAGAGGAGGACAAACGCGGCGAGGCCGGGGATGCCCGTTTCGGCCGCGAAATTCAGAAAGACGTTATGCGCGAACGGCGGGTCGCCGCGGGTCTCCAGCTGAGCAATCTCCGGCGGGCGATACTCGGCGAAGGCCAGGCCGAATGTCCCGAAACCGGTCCCGAACACTGGATGATCGGCGGCGATTCTCATCGCGGTTCGCCACAGCACCAGTCGATTCCGGTTCTGCTGCAGATTGAGAAGAGAGCGTACTTCTCCGAGGACCTGGTGCATCGAGGGCGCCTTCGCTCCCGGCTTCCATACGCTCGCAAAGGGTCGTGCCAGCACAAAGACGCCGACCACACCGACGATGCCCCAGACCAGAGCCAGAGTGAGCCGGCCACGTCCCCCGGCGCCAAAAACCATCAGCACCACCAGACCCGCGACCGCCGCGACCCAGGCCGAGCGAGACATTGTCGCCAGCAACCCGGCGAACAGAATCGCCGTGGCGACCATGAGCCAGCGGGCTTTGAACGTTGCTCCCATGATGAGCCCCAGAGCCAGAACCAGAGCAGACGCCAGCGTGGTGCCCAGCCGGTTCGACTCGAGATCTGCACCCGACGGCATGATCGTGAAGCGGCTATGCCAGGCCTGGATCACTCCAAACAGCGCCGCCGCGACGCCGCCGCCGATCCAGACGAGCAAGAGCGTACGCACCCGATCCGCGCCGGATCTGACGTAGGATGCGACTGCGGGTATCGACACGACCACTGCCAGCACAAAGAAGATCGCACGGGCCGCCGCGTCTGCGCGCCAGGGCGAGGCGATGGCGGACGCGGTCACGGCGAGCGCGAGGGCCGCGAGCGGCACATCGAGTGGCGTGGGAATCCACCGCCATGCCGCCGTCCGCAAGTTCCAGATCTGCGCCAGAAGCATCGCGATCATGCCCGGAAGCGCCAGGCCCGAGCAATAGCCCGCGACCGCGAGCAGGAGCGCCCCATTTCTCAATCGATCACCAGGCGTCTTGCGATCACCCGGCTTCATGCCGGGGGTCTCAGATACCGCTCACCAGTAGCGCCGATCGCGAACAGCGCCAGCAGACCGAAGCCCACGTGCGGGGTCAAAGCCGTCCCGTCGAACAGCTGATTGGTGAAGAGTCCCACCATCGTCGCTAACACGGCCGTTGCCGCCGCGCGCTCGGTGGAGGCGATCGGGCTGCGCGCCAGCCAGCGCCACGTGGACACGAACCCCGCGGCCCACACAGCGACGATGGCCGCAAAACCCAGCACCCCTGTCTCGGCAACAAAGTTCAGGAAGATATTGTGAGCGGTAGGGGGTTCGCGATCGGAGGCGTCCGGGGGACGATATCGCATAAAGGCCAGGCGGAAGGTGCCATAGCCAACGCCGAACCATGGATGGTCGGCCACCATCCTGGGCACCGTGCTCCACAAGAGGATCCGGGTGGTTCTGTTGGCTTCCAGGCTGCCGATGGATCGAATCT
>JBOGSE010000215.1:0-18812 GCA_050694895.1 bacterium
AGACGGGCTCAACACCCGTCCACCCGCTTAGCAGGCGGGCCGGTTACCGGGCTACCGTACTCCTCCAGTGCATCGTGTCAACGCGTGTTTAGCCTAACACGCTCTCTTGGGCTGTCAAGGCGAACACCGAGTTATGATTTCGTGCCGCGGCGTCACAGTCGCATGCGCGGGTCAAGCACATCGCGGATCCCATCACCGAACAGGTTGAGCCCCAGAATGGTCACACTCAGCGCGAGGCTAATCGCCACGCATCGGTTCCCCGTCGCCCGCGTCAAGGATGCGTTTGAACTGGTGCTGCGCAAGGACAGGTCGGCGATCGGCATCGTCCTCGATTGGACCAACGAGGCTTGACAGCCCCACGAGCCGGCGACTAGCCTGAGAGTGTCAGTAAAACAGCTGTTTTACTGGGTGAAACATGGCTCGCCTCGTCGGGAACCCTGCTCTTGACCGATATACCGTAGACGCTGTCGACCGCGCGCTGACCGTCTTGGAGCTTGTCAGGGACGGCGGCCGGCCTTTGAGTCTGCTCGAGATCAGCCGTCAACTCGGCATCGTCAAGAGTTCTGCGTTTCGCCTCTTGCGCACACTCGAGCGCAGAGGTTACGTCGAGCGGGCCGACGGCGACGGACATTACTCGCTTGGCTCCAACTCGCTGCGGTTCGGGCGCGCGACGATACCGCACAGGCCGCTGTCCGAACTTGCCCTTCCGCACATGCGCCGCCTTCTCGATCGCTTCGGGGAAACGCTCAACCTCGGGGTGCTGCGCGACGGCGAGGTGCTCTACCTCGAAATGCTCGAAAGCCCGCATTCCTTTCGCATGGCCGCCAAACTGGGGTCGCAATCGCCGGTGCACTGCAGCGCGCTTGGCAAAGCCCTCGCGGCTCATCTGGGGGACGAGGACGTCGATCAGATCATCCGCAAGCGAGGTCTTCCCGCGCTGACGTCCAGGACGATCACGTCTGGCGCCGCCTGGAAGCGGGAGCTCGCGCGCACGCGGTCGCGAGGCTACTCAGAGGACAACGGTGAGACAGAGCCCGGAGCCAGCTGCATAGGCGCCCCGCTCTTCGGAGCCGATGGCGGCGTAGTCGGAGCGATCAGCCTTTCCGGCCCAGCGAGCCGGGTTCGCGCGCTGAAAGCCCGTGCCGTGCCTGCGCTCGTCGAAGCCTGTGGCGCCATCTCGCGTGCGCTGGGACACAGCGTCTCAGCGGTACAACGGAGAGGAGGGGAGAGACGTCCGAGAGTGATGACGGTTCGGCGACGACTGCTAACCAGTAGGAGGGGGTGAAGCAATGAGAGCAAGAACACTTGCCCTGCTCGCCGTCGCGGTGCTGATGGTGAGCCTCCTGCCGGTCCTGCCTGGGGCCAGCGCCGGCCCCACGCGACTGACGGTCAGCTTCACCGTCTGGACCTTTGCCATCGACCTCATCAAGGACAACATCAGGCGCTTCGAGCAGCGATACCCGAACATCGAGGTCAAGCTCACCGATCACAACTGGGGACAGTACAACGATACCATCGTGACGAGAATGGTCGGCGGCGGCTCCGACGCCCCCGACGTGCTCTACAGCTCCGACCACTGGCTGCAGCAGTGGGCCGCGGCCGGATGGATCGTTCCCCTCGAGGACCATTTCCCGCAGGTCAAAGAGATGGCCAAATCCTTCGCGCCCTACGCCATCGACGGCATGACCTACAAGGGCAAGCTCTACGGACTGCCCTATTATGCCGACCCGATGGGCTTCTTCTACAATGAGGCGATGCTGAGGAAGGCCGGGTTCACCCTGCCACCCGCCTCCTGGGAAGAGCTCCTCGCGCAGGCCAAGACCATCAAAGAGAAGGGGATCGTGAAATACCCGATCGGGTTCGGATTCTCGCTGCAGGAGCCGTTCTCCATCGAGGTGTTCATCTCGATGGTCTACTCGCGCGGTGGCGATTTCTTCGACAAGGACCTCAACCCGGTCTTTGATCGGCCCGGAAGCGCGACCATCAAGTCCATTGAATGGGTGCGTGACGCCCTCAAGGCCGGCGTGCTGAATCCCGAATCGTTGTCGTGGGATGTCCAGGCCGGCGCAGCCATGCGGGCCGGCACGCAGGTGTACAGCATCAGCCGGGCCTCGGCGCTGTGGGCGTTCAACGATCCCCGCCAGTCCAAGGAGGCGGGCAACTTCAAGATCGCGCTGATGCCGGGGTCAACGCACCAGACGGTCGGCTTCGTGCGATTCTACGCGATGTCCAGTCAGGTGCCAAAGCGCGGCAAAGAGGCGCTCGACGCGGCCTGGAACTTCCTGAACTACTTCGGCGGTCCCGGTCCGGACAACAGCTACCCGGTGGTGCGCCGGTGGGCGACGGACTTCGGCCTCGGCTTCGCCCAGATGCCCCTCTTCAGGGACACGGAGATCCTGTTGAGCTTCGGGAAATGGGTTGACGTCCCGCTGCTGCAGCGTATCGGACAGCGGTACTCAAAGGTCAAACAAGGGCTGACGCCCGCGTTCGCGCAGTGGGATGTGTTCACGCGGGCCGAGCTGCACAAGGCGTATCTCGAGCAGCAGTCGCCCGAGCAGACGGTCAAGAACATGGCCGCGAAGTGGAATGAGCTGAGGCGGAAGTAGCACCCCGGCCAGGGTTGCGGCTGTGGCCAGGCTGCACGAAGGCGAAACACTTCGCGAAGTGACGCTGGGCCGGGCGCCTGCCCGGCCCAGACGTCGCATCCAGATCTATCCTTATCTATCGATCCTTCCGGCGCTCATCGTGGTCATCGTGATCTCGGTGTATCCTATCCTGTTTTCGCTGGACCTCAGCCTGCACAAGAACGTCCTGACCGAGCCGTTGAGCCATCCGTTCGTGGGCGCGCGCAACTTCGTCGAGGCGTTTGGCAGCTACTACTTCGTCCGCGCGCTGCAAACGACGATCAAGTTCACGGCCCTCATCATCATCGGGACGATTACCTTTGGCGTCCTGGTCGGCCTGTATCTGAACCGTGGAGGCAGGCTCCCGGGCTTCCTTCGCCTGGCGATCCTGCTGCCGTGGGCCATCCCGACGGTGATGGCGGCGATCATCTGGAGGTGGATCTTCAACGGCAACTACGGTATGCTCAACGCCGTCCTGGTGTGGACAGGGATCATCCCCGAGTACATCTCGTGGCTCGGTAGTCCGTCTCTTGCCCCACTCGCGCTCGTGGTGACGCATGTGTGGAAGTGGGGCCCGCTCGCCGCGATCATGTGTCTGGCCACGCTCCAGGTGATTCCGCGCGATCTGTACGAAGCCGCGTACATCGACGGCGGCGGCGCGTGGACAACGTTCCGGTTCATCACGCTGCCGTTCCTGCGCCCCACGATCCTTCTGCTGCTCATCCTGGAGACGATTGCCGGCTTCGTGACCTTCGACCTGATCTACGTGCTGACTGGGGGCGGCCCGGCGGATGCGACGACGATGCTCGCCTGGTTCGCCTACGCGGAGATCTTCCGGTTCCTGAATCTTGGCAAGGGAGCGGCGATGGCATTCGTGATCGCTGGCCTCACGCTCGGGATGGCGCTCATCTACGTCCGGCTCTTGCGATCCGAGGAGTACACCACGTGACCACGCAGGGCGCGCGGCTCCCCATACAGATCGCCACGATCGGCGCCGGCCTGGTCCTCGCCGCTTTTCTGTTGGGTCCGATCATCTGGATGGTGAGTTCGAGCTTTCAGTTCGACGCCGATCTCTTCACTGTCCCCCCGCAGCTCATCCCACGCCAACCGACGCTGGATAACTACCGGTACATCATCACCCGGCAGGCGCCGTCCAGCTATACGGGTCTGTTGACCGGCCGGCGCGCAAGCGGCGAGGCCTTGAGCCTGATGCCCGCCCTGAAGAACAGCTTCATCGTGGCCACGATCGTGACGATTTTCAATCTCCTCTTCAGCACGCTGGCGGCGTACACGTATGCGCGGCTGCGGTTCCGCGGCCGGGATCTCACCTATGGGTTCATCCTGGCGAGCCGCCTGATCCCTGCGATCTCGGTGGCCATCCCGATTTCGGTGCTCGTCAGCCGGCTGGGGCTGTTGGACACTCACTGGGCGCTCATCGGCGTGTATCTGGCGTTCACCTTGCCGTTTACGATGTGGTTCCTGATGAAATATTTCGCGTTCTTGCCGGTCGAGGTCGAGGACGCGGCGCTCATCGACGGCTGCACGAGGTTTGGGGCGCTCCGGCGCGTCGTCGCGCCTATGGCGGCGCCGGGGCTCGCCGCGGCCGCGGCCTTCGCGTTCATGGGATCGTACAGCGAGTTTCTCTTTGCTCTGTTCCTGACCCGCACCATGGCCTCCAAGACCGCGCCGTTGATCCTGGTGGCGACGGCGATCAATCATGATGTGAGCTTCGCCCTATCCTTCGCGGCCCTGGTGCTGGCGATGATCCCCCCCATGGCGTTCGCGCTCATCTTTCGCTCGTACATCACGCGGGGCTTCGTCAGCGCGTTTGGACGCTAGAATCCGGAGCAGCGCGCGTATGCGATTCAGCATGTGGATCAACGGCCGATGGGTCTCGGCGTCGTCCGGGGATGTCATGTCCGTGATCAGCCCGGTGACGGGCGAAGCGATCGCCACGGTCCCGCGAGGGACGCGGCAGGACGTCGGCCGGGCCGTAGAGGCGGCGCGCGCCGCGCAGCCGGAGTTCGGCCGGCTCACGGCCTTCGAACGGAGTCAACTCTGCCACCGGATCGCCGACGAGATCGAACGGCGGCGCGAGCCGCTCGCGCAGTATCTGACCCTCGAGCAGGGGAAGCCGTACCAGGCCGAGGCCTTGGGCGAAGTTGCGACCACGGCGACCATGTTCCGCATCGCGGCCGAGGACGTGACGCGTCTGGAGACGGCCGTCATTCCCAGCAGCGATCGCGCGAAGCGTATCTTCACGATCCGGCAGCCGCGCGGGACGTACGGCATCATCACACCCTGGAACTTTCCGCTGGCGATTCCGGCCGAATATCTCTCCGCCGGTCTGGCCACCGGCAACGCGATCGTGTGGGTACCGGCGCCGACGACAGCGGGCTGCGCCGTCAGGCTGTTGGAGTGTCTCGTGGAAGCCGGTGTCCCGCCAGGCCTCGTCAACCTGGTCACCGGAGAGGGCGCGGAGGCCGGCGATGAACTTGCCGGTCACCCCGGTATTGACGCAATCGGTTTCACCGGCAGTTCGGCTACGGGTGTCGCCGTGAGCCGGCGCGCGGCCGGGAAGCCGCAGCTCCTCGAATTGGGCGGAAACTCGCCGACAATCGTCCTGGAGGATGCCGACGCCGCGGAAGCCGCACGGCGCACGGGCCGGGGCGCCTTCCGGAACGCCGGTCAGATCTGCGACTCGACAGAGCGCATTCTGGTCCACCAGCGGCTACACGACCGGTTCATAGACGAACTGTTGACCGTCGCGGCTGAGTTTCGACTTGGCGACCCGCGCGAGGCCGCCACGACGCTCGGGCCGCTCAACAACGACCGCCCGGCCCGGCAGATGGACCGTCATGTCGAAGACGCCGTGCGGAAAGGCGCCAGAGTTGTCGCCGGTGGGCGTCCACAAGAGGGGCGACCAACGCGCCTGTATTATCCCGCGACCGTGGTGGACGGAGTGCGCCCGGACATGCTGCTGAACCTGGAGGAGACGTTCGGGCCGATCGCGCCCGTGCTGCCATTCGGAGACGAAGATGAGGCGGTCGCGATCGCCAACAGCGCTCCTTCCGGCCTGGTCGCGTCACTGTTCACCCAGGATCTGGGCAAGGCGTTCCGCATTGCCGAGCGGCTCCAGGTGGGCATCGTCAACATCAACGAGTCGACCGCTTACTGGCAGCCGCACACACCTTTTGGAGGCTACTCAGGAAAATCGAGCGGTGTTGGGCGTCTGGGTGGCAAGTATACGCTGCTGGAGATGACGCAGATCAAGACGCTGGTTGTCGACGTAGGAGCATAGGCGGACGTGGAGGCGGCGGGGTCCGGGCCAAGGAGGGCAACCATGCAGGTGTCCCTGCGCAACGGACAGCGTTTGTGGGAGCGCGCGCGCCGCGTGCTACCCGGTGGGGTGAGCAGCAACGTCAAGATGGAGGAGCGTCCCCAGCCGCTCTTCTTCACGCGCGCCCAAGGGAGCCGACTCTACGACTGCGACGGAAATGTCTTTATCGACTACACTTGCGGATACGGTCCGATCATCCTGGGACACGCCTATCCGCCGGTCGTCGAGGCGCTGACGGCGGCCGCCGCACGGGGTGTGCTCTACGGCGGACAGCATGAAGGCGAGGTGCTGCTGGCCGAGCGGCTCGCCGAGATCGTCCCGTGCATTGAGATGGTGCGGTACAATTGCTCCGGCTCAGAAGCTGTTGCCGCGGCGGTGCGTCTGGCCCGGGCGTATACCGGCCGCGCAAAGGTCGTGAGGTTTCCCGGACACTACCACGGATGGCTCGACGAGGAGCTGGTGAGTACTCATCCTCCCGCCGACCGCCAGTCCGCGCCGGTTCCGGAGAGCGCAGGACAGCTCGCGTCTTCTACCGCGCACCTCGTCGTCGCACCGTGGAACGACGCGGCGGCGCTGGAACGCCTGCTTGCGGCCCATCGCGGGGAGATCGCCGCCGTGCTGATGGAACCCATTATGTGCAACAGTGGTGTCATCATGCCCGCCGCGGGGTACCTTGAGCGCGTGCGAACGCTGTGCACCCAGTATGGCGCGGCGCTCATCTTCGATGAGGTCATCACAGGATTTCGCGTACACCTGGGTGGGGCGCAGGCGCTGCTCGGGGTGACGCCCGACCTGGCGGTCTTCGGCAAAGCTATGGCCAATGGGTTTCCGATCAGCTGCGTGGGCGGCCGCCGGGAGATCATGGAGCTGATCTCCTCGGGCGCGGTGACACACGCGGGCACGTTCAACGGCAACCCGCTGGGCGTTGCGGCGGCGCTGGCCACCCTGGACGAGTTGGAGCGGGACGGCGGCGCGGTCTACGGGCACCTGCGCCACGCGGGACAGCGGCTGATGCGCGGGATCCGGGAGGCCGCCGCCGCGCGAGGGATCCCGGTGCTCGTGCAGGGACCTGGTCCGGTCTTCTACATGTGGTTCACCGACCAGCCGGCCATCGGCGGCTATGCGGACTCCGCGCGTGTCAGCCGGGCCGCCTACGCCAGTTTTGCCGCGGCGATGGTGACAGCCGGCGTTCGGGTGATTCCCGGCGGGCGCTGGTATGTTTCCTACAGCCATTCCGACGCGGACGTGGATCAGACACTGGACGCGGTAGCGCGGGCGCTCGACGCCATACACCACTAGTGTTGTCGATACCGGTGAGTACGGTGGGTACCATGCTGTGATGCGGCTTGCCGCCCTCGGAATGTCGCACGAGACAAACACGTTCGCGAGCGCTCCGACGGAGTACGAGGCGTTTGAACGCACCGGCATTCTCCGGGCAGATCAGATCGTGCGGGCCTTCAAGGAGGCCCATTCCACGATGGCAGGCTATCTCGAGGCTGGCGATCGGCTCGGGGTTGAGATCACCCCGTTGATCTTCGCTCATGCCACGCCGTCGGGGATGATCACCGCAAACGCCTTTGAGCGGATGGCCGCAGAAATGCTCCAATTGCTGCGCGATCAGGGCCCCTGGGATGGGGTGCTGCTGGCGCAGCACGGCGCGGCCGTCTCAGAGGATTATCCGGATGCCGATGGAGAGATCGTGTCGCGCATCCGAACCGTTGTAGGCCCGAGGATACCTATCGGATTGAGCCTGGACATGCACGCGAATGTGTCCAGAAAAATGGTCGAGAACGCGACCGTCACCGTGCTCTACCGGACCAACCCCCACGTGGATGCCCGCTTCCGCGCGCGGGAGTGCGCTGAGCTGGTTGTGCGCACGTTCAAGCAGGAGATCCGCCCCGTTCAAGCCCTTGAGGCTCCGCCGGTGATGATCAACATCCTGAAGCAGCACACCGGCTCGCAACCAATGCGGGGGATCATGCGGGACCTCGAAGAGGTCCTCGAGCGGCCGGGCATGGTCTCGGCAAGCGTGGCCATGGGCTATCCGTACGCGGACGTTCCGGAAATGGGCATGGCGTTTCTTGCGATTCATGACGGCGATGCTCGGGCGGCCGACGAGGCGGCCCGCCGCATGGCGCGGAGGGCCTGGGACCAAAGAGCTGAGTTCCGGGGTGAAGCGCCGCTCGCCGACGAAGCGATCAGGCTCGCCGCGACCGCGCCGCGGCATCCTGTTGTGCTCATGGATGTCGGCGACAATGTGGGGGGTGGCGGTCCTGGAGACTCGACGATTCTGCTCGCGGCAGTCAAACGGCTGAGTGTGCGAGGCCTGCTCGAGATCTTGTATGATCCCGAGGCTGTGGCGGCATGTGTCGCAGCCGGCGTCAGGCAGGAACTCACGCTCCGCGTCGGCGGGAAGGCCGACCAACGACATGGGGAGCCGGTGGAGGTGACCGGCACGGTTCGCACGATCGCGGACGGGCGGTTCGAGGAACCTGAGCCCCGGCATGGGGGGCACCGGTTCTTCGATGCCGGCGTCACCGCTGTCCTTGAAACAGTCGATGACCACACGCTGGTGCTGACGAGCAAGCGCACGATGCCCACAAGCCTGCAGCAGCTCTACTCCCTCGGCATTCGGCCCGAGGCGAAGCGCGTCATTGTGGCGAAGGGTGTCGTGGCCCCGCGTGCAGCGTACGAGCCCATTGCCGCTCAGATCGTTTTGGTCAACACCCCGGGCGTCACATCCGCAGACCTCTCACGCTTTACCTTTGCCCGCCGCCGGCGCCCGCTCTATCCGTTCGAGCCAGACGCGGCATACTGACCACTCCAGCCGACTCCTGGTTACTGGATAGCGACCCGGCCGATCTGATAGGTTGGTACCTGATGCCACAGCCTCTACCCACCGGTACCGTGACATTTCTGTTTACAGACATCGAGGGCTCGACCGTCCTCTTGCAACATCTGGGCGATGCGTACCAGCGAGTTCTGGAGGACCACCGCCGGATGCTGAGGACCGCCTTTCAGGCATCGGGCGGCCGCGAGGTCGACACGCAGGGTGATGCCTTCTTCGTGGCCTTCCTCCGCGCCGTCGATGCGGTCGATGCCTCCGTCACCATGCAGAAGGCGGTGCTCGAGCACCAGTGGCCCGGCGGCGAGCAGGTCCGTATGCGAATGGGCCTGCACACGGGAGAGCCTGCAGTGTCAGACGGCGGCTACGTCGGACTGGATGTGCATCGCGCCGCCCGCATCTGTGCCGCCGGCCACGGCGGGCAGATCCTGCTCTCGCGGACGACGCGGGACCTGGTCGAACACGATCTCCCGGAAGACGTGGTCCTGCGTGACCTTGGGCGACACAGGCTGAAGGACCTGGCACACTCCGAGCATCTCTATCAGGTCCTGCATCCCGTCCTTCCGACAGATTTCCCTCCGATCCGTTCCGTCGCCACGCGTTCGATAGGCCTTCCGCGGCGGCTCTCCAGCTTCATCGGCCGGGAAACCGAGATCGTGGAGGTCAGACGGCTGCTGGCTACCACACACCTCCTGACCGTGGTCGGCATTGGTGGCGCCGGCAAGACCCGCCTGGCCCTGCAGGTGGCCGATCAGGTGGTCGAAGAGTTTCCTCACGGCGTTTACCTGGTGGAACTGGCGCAGGTGACCGACCCAAGCCTCGTCGCGCAAGCGGTCGCCGCATCGCTTGGTGTCCGCGAAGATCCCGGTCGACCTCTGATTGAGTCGCTGAAGGGCCATCTGCAGACCAGGCGGATGCTGCTGGTGCTGGACAACTGTGAACATCTCGTGGACACTGTCGCCGCACTCGCCACCGAACTCCTCGGCGCGGCGCCGGGCTTGAAGCTCCTCTGCACGAGCCGCGAGGCCCTGGCGATCGCGGGTGAGGCGGCCTGGCGCATCCCTTCTCTCTCGGTGCCCGACCCGCGTCGCGCGCTTGATCGACACGCGCTGGAGACGTATGAGGCTGTGCGTCTGTTCGTAGAACGAGCCGCCGAGGTTGTCGCGGGATTCGTCCTCACCGAGCAGAACGCACCGGCGATTGTGCAGATTTGCCGGCGGCTGGACGGCATTCCCCTGGCGATAGAGCTGGCAGCGTCGCGCGTCAGGGTGCTGACACCCGACCAGATCGCCGCCCGTCTCGACGACCGATTCCGGTTGTTGGCCGGTGGCAGCCGCACAGCCATGCCGCGGCAGCAAACACTCAAGGCCGCCATGGACTGGAGCTATGACCTGTTGACTCCGCCGGAGGCCGCAGTGCTGCGCCGCCTGTCGGTATTCAGCCGGGGCTGCACGTTGACCGCTGCCGAAGCAGTGTGCGCCGCTGATGATGTCGGGGGCAACGAGGTCCTCGACCTGCTCACGCGCCTGGTGGACAAGTCGCTCGTCGTCGCCGAGGAAGAGGATCGCGAAAACCGATATCGCCTCCTGGAGACGGTGAAGCAGTACGGCCGGGACAAGCTGGTTGAAGCTGGCGAGGCACCCGCGGTGCGGCACCGGCATCTGGAGTGGTTCCTGGCCTTCGTGGAGAGCGCCGGACCCAAACTGCAGACCGCGGAGCAACTGGTGTGGTTGAGCCGGCTGGATGCCGAGCATGACAACATCCGTGGCGCACTCGAATGGGCGCTCGAAAGCGCCCACGAGGAGATCCCGGCGCGGATGGCGGAAGCGCTGTGGTGGTTCTGGACCCTGCGGGGGCGCACAACTGAGGGTAGGGAGTGGCTGAGCAAGGCGGTCGCCCGTGTGAGGGAGCCAAGCAAGATCCGCGCATTTACACTGGTTTCCGCCGGGATGCTGGCATTCTTTGCCGCCGACTATGCGGCGGCGACCGCGATGGGCGAGGAAGGGCTGGGGATCGCCCGCGATCTAGGCGACCGTGATGCCGAGGGCTACGCGCTCGTCGTTCTTGCCATGGTTGCCGGTGCGCGGGGCGAGTACGAGCGTGCAACGTCGCTGGCGGAAGAGTCGCTGGCGCTCACGAACGTGGGTGGCCACGCCTGGGAGAAGGGGGCGGTCTTGTCTGTAATGGGCAGTTTTGCTTTTCAGGCCGGAGACTTCGCGCGGGCCGAGCGGCTTCTCCAGGAAGGCCTGTCGGTGTTCAAGGACTTCGGCGACCGATGGGGGATCGCATTCGCTTTGCAGTGGTTGGGACTATTGGCGCGGTCCCGGGGCGACTATGCGCGGGCGGCTGCGATGCTGGAGGAAAGCCTGGCGCTCAGCCGCCAGCTCGGGCATAGCTGGGGCGTCGCTTCGACGCTCCTCACGATGGCCCTCACTCCCCTCCGCCAGGGCGACTACCCTCGGGCCACGGCGTATCTAAAGGAGAGTCTTGCTCTGTTCGAGGAACTGGCCGACCCTGCCTCGCAGGCGCGGGTGCACCACTATCTCGGGCTGGTCTCGTACTATCAAGGCGACTATCAGCGAGCGCGAACGCGTCTGGAAGAGAGCCTCACACTCGCGCGTCAGATCGGCCTGAAGGACGGTGTCTCACAGGTCCTCGCGGTGCTGGGCCGTCTGGCGCTGCAGCAAGGCGACGGCGCGAAAGCGATGCAACTGGGTCGGGAAGCGCTGGCCATAAGCCAGGAGACCGGCGCGCAATGGCCGCGCGCCTATGCGCTACGGCTGCTCGCGGCGTCGACACTCCATCAGCGAGACTTCGACAACGCGGTGTCCCTGGCCGCCGAGAGCCTCGAGATTTTTCGCGGCGTCGGCGACATGTGGGCAGTGGCCTGGGCGTTGCAGTTGCTCGGCGAGATCGCCCTGGCCGGAGGCGACAACGACGGCGCGACGGCGCGGTTCGCCGAGGCTCTGGAGATCCGTCGTCGTCAGGGCGAGCGCCTTGGCATCGCTGAGTCGATCGAAGGGATCGCGGCATGCGCGGCCCGCGATGGTCCGCCGGAACAGGTGGCGGGGCTCCTTGGCGCCGCGAGTGCGCTGCGCGAGTCCATCAAGGCGCCGTTGGCCTCCACGGACGCAGCCTGGTATGCGTCTGCGCTCGCGGCCGTTCGCGAGCGCCTCACGCCCGAGAACTTCCAGGCGGCCTGGACGCGCGGCAGCGCGATGCCGGCAGACGAGGCGGCCGCCCACGCATTGGAGCTCAGCCACGCGGTGGGACAGGCGCCGAGCGGCCGTTAGGTCTGTGCATGACACGTGACGTTGATCGGTTGCCGGTAGACACGTTCCAGATCACCCAGATCCCACCCGGGAGCACTCGGCGGCTCGAACTCGTCATCGATCACCTGCCCGACGGTCAGCGCCTGTCGTTTCCCACACTGGTCGCCCGGGGCACGCACTCGGGCAAGACACTGCTGGCCATCGGAGGCGTGCACGGCGACGAGTACGAGGGCCCGATGGCGATCCAGAACGTCTTCAACGAGATCGTTCCCTCGGCGATGCGGGGGACATTCGTTGGGATCCCGGTGATGAACGGCCCGGCATTCGCCGCGGCGCAGCGTGAGGGCCATTGGGACCACCTGAATCTCGCGCGCGTGTTCCCTGGCAGCGGCTCCGGCAGCCCGACGATGCGCATCGCGCACGCCTTCCGCGAGCACCTGCTGCCGCAGGCCGACCTGCTGCTCGACCTCCACAGCGGCGGCAATGCGTACGCCATCAAGCATCTGGCCGGTTATCAGTTGCGCGATGGCGAGGTCGGCCGCCTTCAGCGCGAGGCGGCTGTTGCTTTTGGCGCCGACCTGGTCTGGGGCACGGGCGGCCTGCCCGGCCGCACGCTGTCGGCCGCCGGCGAGCTCGGCGTTCCCGCCATCTATGTCGAGATGCGCGGCGAAGGACGCTGCCGGCCCGAGGATCTGGCGCGCGCGAGTGCAGGGCTCCGCAACGTGCTTGCGTATCTTGGGATCGTCGAGGGCACCTACCCGACGCAACAACCGCGGTACGTCGTCGAAATGCCCGCGCCGGGATCCGGCCATCATCAAGTTGATCATCCCAGCCCCCCCTCAGGCATCTTCGTTGCGCGTGTTGGTCTGTGGGATCGCGTAAGAGCCGGGCAGACTCTCGGCCAGGTGTGTCACCCGGACGGCACCATCCTGGCCGATGTGGCCTCCGCGCGCGACGGGCGCGTGCTCTTCCTCCGGACGCTTCCGCGTGTGTTTGCGGGCGACACGCTCGCATTTGTGCTGCCGGTGCCAGACGATGACGCGGTACAGCGTTAGGAGGAAATATCTCGCGGGGTACGGAAGGAGCACTAAATCCAGTCTTGCGTGTAGCGTAGTGGATCCAACCTTTGGAGGGATCAACATGTCGAGGACGCGCGTGCAGGCGTTGACCGTTTGCCTCGTCGTCGCGGTCATTGCGTTTGGACTTATCAACCAGTCGCCCGCGGGACCCGCGCCTCGGCGCGGCGGCACTCTGCGGATTGCCAACATCGGTGAGCCCCCAACGCTGGACATGTCAGCCACCACCGTCGGCGTTACATCCATCATTGGCAATGCCATCTACGAGACGTTGTTTGCTTTCGATGCCAGCTGGCGGCCCCAGCCCCACCTGGCGGAGTCGTACACCGTCAGCGGTGATGGGCTGACCTACACCTTTCGCCTCCGCAGGGCCGTGCCGTTCCATAGCGGCAAAGAGATGACCTCAGAAGACGTGGTCGCCTCTCTCAACCACTGGGGCAAGGTCGGGTCGCGAGGCGTCACGGCCTTCAGGTCGGTGGATTCAGTGACGGCGTCTGACAAGTACACTGTCGTGATCAAGCTCAAGGAGCCCTTTGCGCCGCTCCTGGCCTTCCTTGCTCTGCCCAGCTCGGCCGCGGTCATCATGCCCAAAGAAGTTGCCGACGCGGCGCCGGCCGGACCTGCCAGAGAGTATGTGGGCACGGGCCCATATCGATTTTCCGAATGGCTTCCGAACCGTCACATACGGCTGACCCGCTTCATTGGGTACGCGCCGCGATCTGACGCGCCCAGCGGTTATGCCGGCAGGCGCGAGGCGCTGGCGGACGAGCTCATCTTCTACCCGGTCGGCTCGGTGGCCACCCGCATCGCCGGGGTCCAGAGCGGCGAATTCGACATCGCGGACCAAATCAGCACCGACTCGTACGCCCAGCTCAAGAATGACCCGCGTGTCGTTCCGGAGGTCCATCCGACCGGCACGTGGCTGGTGTTCTTCTTCAACAAGCAGAGCGGCCTGATGGCCAACGTGAAGCTTCGGCAGGCGGTGATGGCGGCCCTCGACATGGGTCCGATCATGCAGGCCACCATCGGTAATCCTGACCTGTACGCGCTCCGAGCCAACCTGTACCCGCAGGGCACGACGTGGTATACGGAAGGCGGCAAGCAGTGGTACAACCAGAAGAACCCCGATCGGGCCAAGCAGCTCATGGCGGAAGCGGGCTACAAGGGCGAAACGGTCCGCTGGATCACCACCCAGCAGTTCGACTGGATGTTCAAGTCCAGCACCGTAGCCGTGGACCAGCTCCAGAAGGCTGGATTCAAGATGGACATGCAGCTCTACGAATGGGCGGGCGTGATCGAGCGGCGGGCGAAGCCCGCGGAATGGGAGATCTTCACGACGGGTCACGGGTTCGTCCCGGATCCGTCGCTGATCGACGTGTTCAGCCCCACGTATCCGGGCTGGTGGGACACGCCGAGGAAGAAAGATCTCTTCACGCAGTTTAACCGCGCAACCGATCTGGAGGCGCGGCAGCGGATCTGGAACAGCCTGCACGAGCTTGTATTCACAGAGGCCGGCTGGGCGAAGGCAGGGGAGTTCTTCTCAGTACAGCTCAGGTCTCGGGAGCTGACGACCTATAAGGCGGCCGGGCTGACCTCAATCTTCTGGAATGTCCAGGCGGTGAAATAGTCGCGCGGCGGCCGCGGTTCGACGTGAGGAGAGAGGGGGTGCCGGGAGGCACCCCCTCACGGTCTACGTGATCTCACGTCCGCATTGAGCCGCTAATGTGAGGCTGCTATCATGCGAGCGTATCTCGCCGCGCGTCTCCTGTCGCTGATCCCTGTTCTTCTGGTCGTTGCCGTCGTCATCTTCATGCTCATACGCCTGACCCCGGGTGATCCGGCCCGTGTCCTGGCGGGCGAGGATGCGACCCCCGAACAGTTAAGGTTGCTCAGACTGGATATGGGGCTGGAAGGTCCGCTGCCCACGCAGTTCGTCCGGTGGCTCGGACGCGCCGTCCAGGGGGATCTCGGCCGGTCGCTTTTCAGCCGGCTTCCCGTGCGCCGCATTATCGGGCAGCATATCGGGCCGACGCTCATGCTTTCGGGGCTGGCTGTCACCGTGGCCCTGTGCATCGGGATTCCACTGGGCGTGGTCTCTGCCGTCTACCGAAACTCGTGGTGGGATCAGGCGGGCCTGGCGCTGGCCATGCTGGGGGCCGCGGTGCCCACTTTTTGGTTGGGCCTGTCGCTGATCGTTGTCTTTGCGGTGAATCTCGGTTGGTTGCCCTCGTCTGGATTTCGTTCGCCGACCGAGGACCTCTGGCGGAGCCTGAGCTATCTCACACTCCCTGCGTTGACGCTCGGTGTGCCCAACTCGGCGCTTATTATCAGGTTTGTGCGGAGTAGCCTCCTGGACGTTATTGCCACGGACTACGTCCGCACGGCACGGGCTAAAGGCCTCGGTGAACGGCTGGTCATCTTCCGCCATGCCTTTCGCAACGCGCTCGTGCCCATCCTTACGGTCATTGGCCTGACGTTTGCCGCCCTGATGGGCGGGGCGGTGGTCACCGAGACGGTTTTCGCGATCCCCGGCATTGGCCAGCTGGTGGTCCAGGCGGTTCTCCGGCGCGACTACCCGGTGATCCAGGGCGTGACCCTGGTTGTGGCTACCAGCTACGTCATGATCAACCTGCTCGTAGATCTCCTCTACTTTCTTGTCGATCCGCGCGTGAAATACTGAGACCGATGGCCGAGCGCAGCGTCGAGTGGGAAGCACGAGTGCCTGCAAGACGCCGGCTGGGAACCGGCGCGCTCTTCGTACGCATGGTGCGGCGGCGCCGCGTTATCGCCCTGGGTGCGGCAATCCTGCTGCTTATTCTCGCGGCCGCCGCGGCAGCGGGGTGGCTGGCGCCCTACGATCCCCTCGCGCTCAACGTGCCCGAGCGCCTTCGCCCACCGGGGCGGGCGCATCTCTTCGGTACGGACGAGTTCGGCCGTGACATTTTCAGCCGTGTGCTCTTTGGGGCCCGGCTCTCTCTTTTGGTGGGGGTCCTGGTGACGCTGCTTGCGGTCAGCCTCGGGATCGTCATCGGCCTCATCACCGGATCGAGCCCCCGCGTCGACCGCGTGCTTATGCGGATCATGGACGGCCTGATGGCCTTCCCCGATATCCTGCTGGCCATTGCGCTGATGGCCACCCTCGGGCCGAGCGTTCGTAACGTCGTCATCGCGCTGGGATTCGTCTACACGCCACGGGTCGCCCGCGTCGTTCGGGCTTCGGTGCTGGTGATCATCAACCAGGAATACGTGGAGGCAGCACGGGCCGTCGGCGCGTCGAGAGCGCGCATCCTCGCCAGACACGTGCTGGCAAATAGCCTCTCGCCGGTGATCGTCCAGGCGACGTTTATCGGCGCGTACGCGATGTTGGGCGAAGCCGCGCTGAGTTTCCTGGGCGTGGGCGTCCCGCCGCAGGTCCCGACGTGGGGCGGCATCATTGCCGCCGGACAAGTCTATCTCCGTCAGGCGGCGTGGATCAGCGTCTTCCCCGGCGCGGCGATCATCCTCAGCGTGCTGGCCCTGAACCTGGTGGGCGACGGGCTGAGAGACTTCCTGGATCCGCGCCTCCGTTATTCTTCTTAGGAGCGGCTAGCGGGACCGCCTTCCGCGGCGCCGCCTAACTCCACGCGCGCCGCAGGAGCGACCACCAGTTGCCGTGCATGATCGCGGCGATGTCGTTACTGCCGTAGCCCCGCTGCCCAAGAAGATCGGCAATCTTCTGGAGATCCGCGATCGTGTCCAGATCGTGAGGTGATCCTTCGCGGCCGAAGCCACCGTCCAGGTCGCTGCCAATGCCCACGTGTCGTGCGGTGCCGAGCAACTGGCAGATGTGGTCGATATGCCTGACCGCGGATTCCAGCGTGACCGACTCGTTGCTGTCCCCATGACGCCACCCCGACGCAATCATCCAGCAGTCCATCGCGGCGCCGATGACGCCCTCACGGGCCGCGATCGCCCGGATCTGCTCGTCGGAAAACTGACGCTGATGCGGGACGAGGGCCCGGCAATTGTTGTGGCTCGCGATCACGCGGCCGTCGAAGCGATCAAGCGCGTCCCAGAATGCTTCGTCGGAGCAGTGCGTCAGATCCAGGATCACGTTCAGCCTCGCCATCTCGGAGAGGAGCGCGGTCCCGAGATCCGAGACGCCGAATTCGGTCCCGGTGCCGCCGGCGTACCGGCCCGGGCCATAGTGACTCAGGCCGATGAGGCGCAGCCCGTCCTGCCACCACGTCTCGAGCTCGTCAGGAGTCACGATGGGATCGGCGCCCTCCATGCTGAGGACGAAGCCCAACGGTGGGGCCGGGGACCGCCCGTCTGCTGCAGATCGCCCATCCCAGGCCGCCCATTCGTTCATATGACGGTCGAGCTGCGATGCATCGCGGATCAGGCGAATGTGCCCCTGGCGTTCGAGGGCCTGGTAGTACGCGAGCTGTCCGCGCCCGAGGCCGTGAGCCTGGGCGGGTGAGGCGAAATCGATGTGGGGGACGGGCCGGCCGGTCGACCGCGCGATCACCGTTGCGAAGCTCAGGGCGACGCGGCCCCTGCGCATCTCGGGGAAGGCCACCGTGCCCACGCCCCGTCCCTTGCCCGGCGTATAGTTTTCCTGCGCTCGAATCGTGTATGCCGAGGCCAAAAGATCCCTGTTCCACTGCAGGGCGTTCATCGCAAGATCGAGGTGCGCATCAACGATAAGCACTCAGGGGACCTCCCCATCTGCGCCTGAACTGTCTGCTCGCGCCGGCGTCGATCCGATGAATGCCGCCCTGCTCGCCGGGACGACGCGCCTGCGGCCGGTGCTGATGACGGCCACCGCCATGATCCTCGGCATGCTGCCCATGGCGCTGGGCCTGGGTGAAGGGGGTGAGCAGAACGCGCCACTCGGGCGGGCGGTGATCGGAGGTCTCTCCTTGGCAACCGTGGCGACCTTGTTCTTCGTTCCCGTGGTGTTCAGCGTGCTCCGCCGCCCGTCGATCATGCGGCTCAACTCCGCCTGGCGACGTCAGCGGCGGTCGGGGACGACGCGATGAGAGCGGAGACGGGTGTGGTCCAGACGGATGGTGCAGGGCGGCCGAATGCGCCGGGTCCGGAGAACGGCGGGCCCCCACCGGCGTTCCGAGCGCAGACTCGTCGAACGGCGTGGGTCGCCGTCCTCCTCATCGTGACGGTGGCCGTCGCGCTGCTCGGAGTGGGCGTCGTGCCGCGCCTGCGACAGAGCGCGAAGCTGGCCGCAGCCCAGAAGGCCTCGGAGACTGGTGGGCCCGTGGTGACCGTCGTCCGGGCGCAGCGCACCCCGCCGGTCTCCGAGCTGATGCTCCCCGGCAACGTCCAGGCCATCGAGGAGGCGCCCATCTACGCGCGGACGAACGGCTATCTGCGCCATCGCTTCGTCGACATCGGGTCGCGGGTACCGGAGGGGCACGTGCTGGCCGAGATCGAGACGCCCGAGCTGGATCAGGAACTAAATCAGGCGCGGGCGGCGCTGGCCCAGGCCAGGGCGAGTGTCGAGCAGGCGCGCGCGGCCCACGACGAAGCGCAGGCCAGCCACGAGGGTTCGCGCGCGGCGCTCGAGCAGTCGCGGGCCAACCTCGAGATGGCCAAGGTCTCCGCCGATCGCTGGGCGCGGCTGGTCGAGCAGGACTTCGTGTCCCGTCAGGAGGC
>JBOGSE010000216.1:0-6199 GCA_050694895.1 bacterium
GGAATCGCTCGGGCCGGGCGCCGAGCCGTTCGACTACTGGGTGGGCAGGCCGGGGACCGACGGCTGGCGCCACGTCCCCGCCCCCGCCCGCGAGACCTTGCCGAGCGTGGCGCGGATCCTCGCCGAGCGCCGCGTGCATCCGTCACGGCCGCCCCGTGACTAGCGACCACCGTCTGCGAGAGGAGAGCCTGAAGCAATGCCGCGAGCGGAACGACGAGGACTGAAAGTCGCTGATGGTGGTCGGCGAGCCGGCGAGCACGCGGCATGGCACGCCGAGGATGATTTCACGCGCGACGAAGAGCCCGTTGCCGACGCCAGGATTCTCAAGGTCGCCGCGAAGGTTGCCGCCGACCACCTCGGAGGCTACTGATGGCAGACTACCGGTACTTGATCATCGGCGGTGGGATGACGGCCGACGCGGCCGCACGCGCCATCCGCGAGGCCGATCCGACCGGCGGGGTCGGCCTGATCTCCGCCGAGCCCCACCCACCCTATGCCCGCCCCCCGCTCTCCAAAGGACTCTGGAAGGGCGACCCGGAGTCGGGCATCTGGCGCGGCACCGAGACCGCAGGCGTGGAGTTGCGACTGTCCCGACGGGTCACGGCGATCGACGTGAAGGGAAAGACCGTGACCGACGAGCGAGGCGCCGCCGTCAGCTACGGCAAGCTGCTGCTCGCGACCGGCGGCACCCCGCGACGGCTGCCGCTCGAGACGGAGCAGATCATCTACTTCCGCACCTACGACGACTACCGCCGGCTGAGGGCACTCGCGAACGAACGCCTCCGGTTCGCCGTGCTGGGCGGCGGCTTCATCGGCTCGGAGATCGCCGCGGCGCTCCGGACGGCGGGCCGCGACGTGGTGATGCTCATCCCCGAGGTCGGCGTCGGCGCGCGGGTGTTTCCGGCCGACCTGTCGCGCTACCTCGTGGGCTACTACCGCGAGCAGGGCGTGGAGCTGCGGACGGGCGAGGGGCTGGCCGGCCTCACGCCGCGCGCTGGTGCAGTGGTCGTGAAAACGACGAGCGGCCAGGAGCTACCGGTCGATGTCGTCGTGGCGGGGCTTGGCATCCAGCCGAACGTCGACCTCGCCGAGCAGGCGGGGCTGCGGGTGGAGAACGGCATCGTGGTGGACGAGCTACTGCGCACCAGCGTGCCCGATGTCTTCGCCGCGGGTGATGTCGCCAACTTCTTCAATCCCGCGCTCGGCACGTGGTTGCGGGTGGAGCACGAGGACAACGCCAACACGATGGGCGCCGCGGCGGGCCGGGCGATGGCCGGGCAGGGGGCGCCATACACACACCTGCCGTTCTTCTACTCGGACCTGTTCGCGCTGGGCTACGAGGCTGTGGGAGAACTCGACCCGCGGCTCGAAACCGTGGCCGATTGGAAGGAGCCATTCCGCGAGGGCGTCGTCTACTACCTCAAGGACGGCCGCGTGCGCGGCGTGCTGCTGTGGAACACCTGGGGTCAGGTGGACGCCGCCCGCGCGCTGATCGCCGAGCCGGGACCGTTCCGGACGGAGAACATCAAGGGACGGTTGCCGGCTTGAAGCCGGGCGCATGACCCCCCAGAGGCTAGCCGAGGTTCTGGCTGGGCGTCCCGGGCGGCATCTGGGGGCGCGCCAGTTCCTGTACGTCTCCGGCACCGCGGCGCGCAGCGTTTTTTTCGTGCGCAGCGGACTCGTCAAGTCCAGCATGCTCTCGCCCACCGGCCAGGAGCTGGTGCTGCGGGTCTACAAGCCGGGGGAGATCGTGGGCGAGCTCTGCTTCAGCACCGGGGAGCGCCGCGAGCAAGCCGTGGCTCTGGAGCCGAGCGAAGTAGTGGAACTTCCGTTGGATGAGCTCATCGCCCGATTAGGTCAAGACCGGCAGGCCATGCTCGACTTCCTAGCGGTGGTGTGCGAGCGGTTGGCCGATGCCTATGATCAGCTCCGCAGCTTCTCGTTCGACCTCACGATTGAGCGTTTGGTGCGCGCGCTGCTCAAGCTTGCGGACCAGCTGGGGGAGGCCGGGCCAGGGGGCCTGCAGATCGGGCACCACATCGGGCAGGGGGAGCTAGCGCGAATGATCGGCGCAAGGCGCGAAGTGGTCTCCGGGCTGCTGAATCGCCTGCGCGAGGAGGGCCTCGTCAACTACGTCCGCCGGGGCCCCATCAAGGTCGATACAGCCGCTCTGCGGCGCTACCTCGCTGCCCTAGCATCAAGCTGATCGGATGGCATGTGAGCCAGATAACATTGCTCTGGGGTCGCCGGCTAATGTGCTCCGGATAACTGGACCTGAGCGGTTCGGTGGTTCAAATTGTATGTTCACATATGAGCAGCTCTCACCTCCTGCCCACCGCAAACCGTACGATCGGCTCGGCCCGCCACCGATACACGTAGCGGCGGCTCCTGATAGAGACACCGGACCGCCGCGAGTCTTCGACAGTTTCTGTGTTGCACCCATCGCACAGCTTCCCAAGAGTGAGGAGCGTATGAGGACTCCGTTTGCGATTACCGGCGCTTGCTTGGCGGCGGTGGCTCTGCTGCAAGGAGTGGCCCCGCGCTCAGGGCGGACGGCCAGCCCGGCCGCGCAGCAGCAGCTTGACGGCAGGCAGATCTTCCGGTTCGACACCTTCGGTGACGAAGTGTTCTGGACCGACACGCTGCGGATGCACGAGGTGATCGAAGGGACCGCGCACGGCGGCGTGGGGCCGGGGGTGAGCCCGAAGACAGCCCTCGCGGTCGGCCTGAAGGTAGACGTGGACGCGCTGCCGCCGGCGCTGGTCCAGCAACTCAAGGCGGGTCAGGTTAACCTGGACGATCCAGCGACCACGCTCGCGTTGCTCAAGCTCAACGCGGTGGTGGGCGTGCAGGCCATGGTAGACGCTAGCAACCGGATCACGAAGTTCGGCGTCACCTGCGCCCTGTGCCACTCGACGGTAAACAATTCCTTGGCGCCCGGGATCGGGAGCCGGCTCGACGGCTGGGCGAACCGCGATCTCAATCCGGGGGTGATACTCTCGCTCTCGCCAGCCCTGCAGGACTCGGCGGTGCAGGCGGTGCTGAAGTCCTGGGGCGCCGGTCGGTATGACGCCCGCTGGAACCACGACGGGAAGAACGGTCCAGTCGTGATCCCGCCGGCCTATGGACTCGCCGGCGTCAACCTGGCGACCTACACCGGCCAAGGCAGCGTCACCTACTGGAACGCCTACGTGGCGGTGACCCAGATGCATGGCCGGGGGACGTTCGTGGACCCGCGAATCGGGGACGATGTGCGCCGGGTGCCCGACTTGGTGACGGCGAAGCTCCCCGCGCTGCATCGGTATCAACTAAGCTTGGCGGCTCCGAAGCCGCCCGCCGGGAGCTTCAACCTCGCGGCGGCACGGCGCGGTGAGCAGGTCTTCACCGCGACGCGGTGCGCGAGCTGCCACGTTCCGCCGATCTACACCGAACCCGGCCTCGGGCTGCACGCGCCAGCGGAGACGTGCTCGGACCCTGGGCTCGCGCAGCGCGGGTCGACCGGCAAGTACCGGACGACGCCACTGCACGGGGTGTGGCAGCATCCGCCGTACTTCCACGATGGCAGCGCCGCGACTCTGGCGGATGTGGTGGAGCACTACGAGAAGTGCTGGACCCTGAACCTGACGGCCCAGCAGAAAGCGGATCTGGTGGAGTTCCTGAGATCGCTCTAGGCGGGGAGGGTGAGAACACCGTCGACGCTGGCTTATGCTGCATCCGCACGGTTTGGCAGAAGCGAGGCCAAGTGGTCGCGATCAACCCTGCAACCGATCGGGTCGTCGTAGCCGAAGAAATGAGCCGACCCCCTGGAGACTGTGCAGTGGGTCGCCGTGCTGTGAGTTCTGCTGTGAGTTTCTCATACACTCGGTTGATCTTCGGGCCTGCTGTTACGACACCGATGCCCAGGACTTCGCGTGAATGCTACTTGGTGTCGTAACTCGGTCCTCTAATGAGTCGCACGGGGTTCAGGGGGTCGCGGGTTCAAATCCCGCCGTCCCGACTGAGTGAAGAGCAAGCCCAGCAGCGACTTTCGCTGTAGGGCTTTTTCTTCGACTGCACCCTGTGTTGTGACATCGAGTTCCGATGATGTGCTGCGTCGGCGCAACACCATTCGCCGTACCGTCTCGGCATCGGGCTGCTGGTACGAGCCTGCGGGTCCTTTAGGCGTTAACGCACGCGCTTGCCATCCTCCGACTTTCAGAACAGTTTCAGCCTCGAAGGGTATCTGGAGGCCGCTCGGATGCCCTACGCCTTCGAGTCGCACTCAGGATCCTGCCTGAGGGGAGGTCTTCTGGACCGCCGCTCGACGAGCCGCGTCGTTAGGCGAGCGTGTAGCGTTGCAGCCTTCCGCGTCAGGAAGCACTCCGCCCACCGTGCACGGGCGCCGCCCCCTGCGACTGCTCCCTACGACTGTTCCTTGAGAAACCCACATCTCGAATATGAAGAGAGGAAATGACCTATGGTGCGCCCTACGATGGCCCTGCCTGCGACCGCGCTCGCCTTCATCGCGGCCGTGGCGTGTAGTGACAACCCGACGACCGTCTCCCAGCCCGGAATCAGCGCGAGTAGCGTTCACCTGAAGGGCGGTGCCAACGCCGAGCCCTCCTTCATAGACAACGGGTTGTCGCTGGCCGTGTCCGGAGCGCTCTCCGGTCTCGGAGGCGGGGACGTCTTGGTGTCCCTGACGGCGACGGCCAATGTGGCGTCGACTTGTACCAATCAGGGTGGCAATCCGGCCCCGGGCCAAAATCCCGCGCCGACCACCGTGACGGGCAGCGTAGCGATTCCCGAGGGCGAGATTAAGAACGGGACCACGCCGTTCTCTGTGACGACGGCATCGCCCACGACGCCCATCCCGGGGGCACCCGGTTGTTCCAATCCCAACTGGACCGAGTCGATCGATGATCTTGCGTTCACTTCCGCGACGATTACGGTGGAGCAACCCGTCGGCACGGTGGTCTTGACCATCCAGTGCACCTTCAGCGCGCCGACGTCCGACGGCTCCATAGCGAAGGGCGACGTGTCCTGCTTGTAGGCCAGATTCGGCCATCAGGATCCCTCGTGACTGATTAACGATCAAGCCTCACCGCGGCTTCCGCGGTGGGGCTTTTTCTTCCCTTGCACTCCGTGTCTAGTTGCGTCGTGAGTTGTGTCGTGAGTCCTTCCCGGTCACGTCGCTCGCCCAGTTCGCACTTGGTGGCGAAGGATTGCGGGCGACCGAGCGCGTTCGCGCGGTCCAGGTCGCCGCGGCGGACGCGGTGACGCCCCTTGGGGTTCGCGCGACGGTCGGGCATGCCGCCGTCGCGGACGGCGCGCCGGATCGTCTCCTCACAAACACCTTTCTCGCGGGCGGCCTCGTGAATGTCGATCTCGTCGTCGAAATGCGCTGCAACCGCAGCGATGAGCTTCCTGAGCAGAGCCACCCGAGCCGCGGCGGCCTGTTCCGCGCCGTTGTCGCGGAGCATATCGGTCTCGCGCTGCGGTTCGTGGATGAAGGCAGCGAGCCATGACGGGAGGCTGTCAGGCAGATCGAGACCAACCGCCCGCGCGTCGGGCATGCTACACGCCGTGCTGCTTCCTGATGCGCTCACGCGTCTCGGCCGTCATCGGCCACCACTGCTGGTTGATTCCGAACGCGACCTGCTCGAAGTATTCCTCGCGCCGCCACTCGCGGTCCCATGCGCCGAAGATCTTCGCCCGGTACCAGCCTCCCCCGAAGCGGTCCGCGATCAGCTCGATCTCGCACTGCTCCGGCAGCAGCCGGCCGAGGTACGTCCACTCGTCCCGCGTCCAGTCCACCTGGCGCCACAGCTGAACCACGCGCGCTCGCGATCCGTAGCCATGGAGAATCTCATCGATCGCATTGGGGAAGTTCCGAAACGGCCGCGGCGGCTTCGTTTTCACGATCTTCGTCCTCATATTGCGCTCCATTCTGCTGGTCAAATACGGCTAGAATCCCGGCTAGAACGTCGGTGGAATCCTGCTAGAACGCCGGTAGAATCCCGCTGGTCACGCTGCTAGTGGAGCGTCTCTAAAGTTGTGCTAGTACTGTGCGGGCCGTATGTTGGGACATGCCCCATGCCTATCCCGCTGGTCCTTCCCGCCCCGGCGCGGGCGGAGTTGGAGGCGATCGCGCGCTCGACCCGTACCCCGGCGGGCCTGGTGCAGCGCGCGCGCCTGATTCTCGCGCTGGCCGACGGGG
>JBOGSE010000217.1:0-4647 GCA_050694895.1 bacterium
CCGCTGACGGACATCGTGGTCCACCGGCTGCGCGTCTACTCGCCGGCGATCGACCGCCTGGTCCAGGACATCGCGGACCTGGGCGGACGCGACGAGATCGCGGACCTGCTGCTGCTGGAGTTCAACAATCTCGACCACCCCGACCTGGCCAGACTGGAGGCAATCCTCCGGCCGATCCAGGATCAGCTCCGGCAGCCCGGCGGCTCCGAGTGAGTGCGGCGTTATACTGAGGGTTCACGCCCGAACGGGAAGCGATGATGCGGCGCATCGGTTGTGAGCACTCCCGATGGGGCTTGGCTCGCTCGTCGATGCGCAGCTGGCGGAGATCCAGCGCTATCTGAAGCTCCGCAGGATGTAGTCGGGGCGAAGTCCTGGACGGGCCTCTCTGCCGGCCGACACATCGGCCTTCACTCGTGGCTGGAGCGAGCGACATGACCGGTACATCCCGTGATCCTATCCCGCCGGCGTCCGAGTCCAGCGGCCTGTCGGGTCTGTTGCGCCTGATGGCGGCGCTGGCGATCGCGCTGCTGGCGGGTCTGGCGGCGCTGGTGGTGCTGGATGTGGTGCCGAGGGAGATGCTCAGGCAGTGGTCGGTGAAGGTGATCCTGCTGACGGGGATCGCGGCGTTCGCGAGCATGGGAATCGCGTTCATCATGGGCTGGGGGCGGCGGGACCGGCGGTAACGCCGAGTTGGTGGTGGCGCGAGATGCGACAGGAAACGGGTGTTTCCTGTCGCATTTGCCTTCCGCGGCGGCCCACGTTTCCCCTAGCCGCCGGGTTGGGCGCCACGCACATTCAAAGTACAACATGAGGCACGGCAAGCTTGGTGACTCTTGCGGGCCTTGCCGCCTAAATCGGGAGAGCCGGCCGAGCCGGCCGACGCACAACGTCTGGTCGTCAAGGGAGTTAAGGGACGCTCTGCAGCGGATGTTGCCCGGGCAAATCAAGCGAGCCGAGCTGTGCTTGCTCCTGGTTGAAGTCGTCGAAGTACTAGTTAGCGCGAAGCTAGATACAAGGCAGGCGCCGCAAGGTGCGAGATAGGTCGACATGAAGACGCTCGGCGTCATCGGCGGAATCGCACCTGGATCCACGGTCGACTACTACCGGCTGATCATCGCGTCGTACCGGGAGCAGACGCGGGACAGCAGCTATCCCTCGATCCTGATCAACAGCATCGATCTCACGAGGATGCTGGCCCTGGTCGGTGCCGATCGACTGCCAGAACTCACGACGTATCTCCTGACGGAGGTCGAACGGCTGGCACGCGCCGGGGCCGATTTCGGACTGCTGGCCTCCAACACTCCCCACATCGTGTTCGAGGAGCTGTCCCGGCAAGCGCCCATCCCGCTCCTCAGCATCGTGGAGGCGTCGAGTGAAGCGGCCCACGATTTGGGCCTCAGAACCGTTGGCCTCTTAGGGACTCGGTTCACGATGCAGGGGCGGTTCTATCCGGAGGTGTTCGCGAAGCGGGGCATCGCCGTCCGCGCCCCACGGGCCGAGGACCTCGCCTATGTGCACGAGAAGTACATGCAGGAGCTCGTTCCCGGCGAGTTCCGCTCGGACACGCGGCAGCAGGTTGTGGCCATCATCGAGCGGTTGAAGCAGGATGGGGTCGAGGCGGTGCTGCTGGCGGGCACAGAATTGCCCCTGCTTCTGCGGGATTCGACGGACGCCGGTGTACCGCTCTTGGACACGACACGCATTCACGTGCGCCGCGCAGTGGCTGAGCTGCTGGCGTAGGCGCCGCCTAACAAGCGCATGCAGCTGACGGGCGCTGCCGAGCCGGCGCCTTGCGGGGATCGACCTTTGGTCGCGCGAACAAAGGACCATCGAATTCGTAACGGCGGAGCCTACCGCCCGCAGCTGATGCGCGGTTTCGTTGGGCGTCGAACAGGCTGGTGCGCTGTCTGATGCGCGGTTCGTTGGGCGTCGAACAGGCTGGTGCGCTGTCTTGAGGACTCTGACATGCCGAAGGAAGTGGATCTCTACGACGGACATTATGGCCACCTCGCCGCCGATCCCCAGGTGGCGGTGCGCCGCCAGACCTACGACGAAGATCTCGGTCAGGCCAGTTGGATCACGTTAGCCGAAGCACGTGACTTCTTTCGCGCTCTCGAGCTCGGGGCCGGACGGACCGCGTTGGAGGTAGCGTGCGGGTCGGGCGGGGTCACCTGTCGCATGGCCCTCGAAACCGGCGCGCTGTGCGTCGGGGTCGACATCAATGCGCAGGGGATCGAAGCGGCAGGGAGGAGGGCCCAGGAGCAGGGCCTGTCGTCCCGGGTTTCATTCCGGGTGGCAGATGCCGGGCACCGGTTGCCGTTTCCGGACGAGTCGTTCGACGCAGTCTTTTGCAACGACTCGATCAACCACCTTCCCGGGCGGCTGGAGGTTCTACGTGATTGGCATCGCGTGCTTCGCCCGGGCGGTCACCTCCTCTTTACTGATCCGATCGTTGTGACCGGGCAGCTGACGAACGAGGAGATCCGCGCTCGGAGTTCGATCGGCTTCTTTCTGTTCACGCCGGTCGGGTGCAATGAGCGCCTCCTGGCCCAGAGCGGTTTCCTCGTTCGTGACGTGCGGGACGTCACCGAAGCCGTAGCCTCGGTGTCGAGAAAGTGGCGGGGCGCTCGAGAAGAGAGGCGCGCTGCGCTGGTGAAGCTGGAAGGTGAAGAGGCCTTTGAGGGTCTACAGCGGTTTCTCGACGCCGTCTACACGCTCGCGAGCGACCGGCGCTTGTCGCGATACATGTACTTGGCGTCGAGACCTTCCGCGCTCGACGCCTAGTGGATCGGCTCCTTGATGCTAGCTTGACCGGCCTGGGCGAGCGTGCAGTCCCACGCTCCGAGGCTGCCAGCATGCCGCGCCAGCTGCTCCTAATGGGTGTCCTCCTCGCAGCCCCCCTTTCCGTGTCTGCGCAGGCGGGCCTGCCCGCCGCCGGGGTAAGCCCCGGAGCTCGGCTGCGCGTCACGACCGACTCGGGGCACCCGAAGCAAGTCGTCGGGGTCTTAGTCGCCTATTCCGCGGACTCGCTCTGGCTCCAGGGTGGGGGGAAGTCATACGTCGACGCAGTTCCCCGCTCCCGCGTCATTCAGCTCGAGGTCAGTCGCAGTCGCCCATCGCGGTGGCGCCTCGGGGCCTTTGTGGGCACGCTCGTCGGCATCGGTGTGGGCGCCCTGCTCGTCAGCGGGAACCCGTACGAGTTTGGTGATGACAGTCCCGCGCTGCAGGTGTTGGGCAGCATGGCAGCGGGCGGCCTGGTGGGTGGCCTGGTGGGTGGCGCGGCGGGGTCCGCCGTGCACCGCGACCGCTGGCAAGTCAGCCCCTGGCCGGCGCCTGAGGCGGGAGCTCGATAGCTGAAGTAGCCGCCGCCTAACCAGCGCATGCAGCTGATACGCGATCCGTTAGGCAGCGCCAGTCGACATCGCGCAGGGAGGGCAGATGGTCCCGCAGTCCCCTGATGGGCTCAGCCGAGGGCTCCTGTTTGCCCCGCTCGTGTTCGTGGCTCATTTTCTCGAAGAGAGCCCGGGCTTCGTACCCTGGTTTAATGCCCATGTGACGCGGGGCATCACCGCGGACCTTTTCTGGACCGTAAACGCCACCGCCCTGCTGATCACCGGGCTCGTCAGTCTTGGTTTCTGGACCACGAAATCCACGGCTGCGGCGGTCCTCGTCGTCGCGTGGCTCAGCTTCCTGATGCTGACCAACGCCGTCTTTCACATCACGGGGGCCATCGTCGACCGCGGCTATGTACCCGGGCTGGCGACCGCGATCCTCCTCTATCTCCCGTACTGCGGCTGGGTGGCCGGGCTAGTCGTGCGCAATCGCCGCGTCGCCCCGGGACTGCTGGCCGCGGCCGCCGTGTTGGGAGCGATCCCGATGGCGGTACACGGGTACCGGATCCTGTTCCTGGGCACTCGCCTGTTCTAGGCGCTGCCTGACCAGCGCATGCAGCGTGGACGCACTCGTGAGGTCGCGTTGGCATCCTCCTCGTCGTCAAAGAACAACACAGAGCGGGCCGGGGTACAGGTGCGTGCCTACCTCGCGTCCTTACCGCCCGATGCGCGGAGCCACCTTCAGAAGCTCCGCGAGGCCATTCGCTCCGCGGCGCCCGGCGCCGTAGAAGGCTTCAGTTATGGGATTCCCGCCTTCAGGCTCGAAGGACGGCCGCTCGTGTGGTACGCCGCCTGGAAACGCCACAGCAGCCTTTACCCGATGAGCGCGGCGGTCAGGCGTGCCCACGCGGCCGACCTCAAGGGATACGAGACCTCGAAGGGTACCATCCGATTTCCACTCACGAAGCCCCCGCCATCGGCGCTCGTGAGGCGACTCGTGAAAGCACGTATCGCCGAGTTACCCAAGAAGGGGAGGACGTGAGCTGCACGCCGCCTGATCAGCGCATGCAGCTGCCAGGCGCGAAGCGAGTCGGCCTGCGGCCGACGGCAGCGCTCCGCTGGAGCGCTGCGGAACGTAAGTTGACTCAGCACGGGTGTTGCGCCTGCAGCTGGTGCGCAGGTCGCTAGCACTACTCTGCCACGTTCATTCACGCCGCAGGAGCCAAAGTCGGGCATGGCACCGCGGACATCGCCGGACCAGGGCGCTCGCGGCGAGCAGGAGCGCGCGCCGCACGGCTGGCAGCGTGGGCTGGGG
>JBOGSE010000218.1:0-3115 GCA_050694895.1 bacterium
TATGTAGAGAAGCGTCGCTCGACTTCATCCAGGCTCAGGCCACCCACAGCCTGCAGCCGGGCCTGGACCATCCCTTCGGCCTCGGCGAGCTGGCGCTTCATGGCCTCGAATCGGGTGCGTAGATCCAACACCCGCTGCTCCTGAGTTCGATAGTCGCCCCCGGCCTCGGCGATGCGGCTGCGGAGCCGCATGCCCACGAGGGTCACGACGGCGCCGCTGGCAAACAGCAACCATCCGATTACGTGAGGGAGGAGCAAGACGATCAGCACGCCGCCGATGATCCCGATCGAACCGGCGCCGGCAAGGGTCCATCCCAGGCTGCCTCGACGCGTCATACGCTGGTGACGCGTGGCCAGGTGTTCGAGCGTGCGCTCTTCGCGCTCGGCCTGCTCCCGCGCCGTGGCCAGCGACGCCTCGAGCTGGAGATACTGGCGGCGGGCGTGGAACAGATCGGCGATCAACGCTTCCTGCTGCGAGGAGAACTCCGCGAGCTCGCCGTCGAGCTTTCCCAGGCGGGACATCATGCCCTCGGCCCGGGAAAGGTGCTCCTTCGTCGCGGCCTCCTCGTCGACCAGGGTCTTTTCCCGCTCCTGCAACTCCGCGGCGTGGCGTGAGACGCGCGCGAGTTCGTTCTCCTCCGCCGCCACGCGCTCCACCGACTCAAGGCGCTGCAGCACGCCGCGGAGCTCGATGCGGTGCCGCTGCGCGCGCTCCTCGCGCTGTCGCAGCGCCGCCTGCTGAGCCCGCAGCTCGGCAATGCGGTCGGTCGTCCCTTTGCCCTGCGAGTCGTCGGCAAGGCGCGTGCGCCGCTCGTTCAGCCACTGGAGCGCCTGCTGCACGCTCTCGACGCCCGAGCCGCTGAGGATCCGGGACAGGTGGGTGCTGAGCATTCTCCGGTCCTCGCTGACGCGGGCAATGTCGGCCTGGGCGACAAACGCCGTGGCGCGGTAGGCGCTTTCAGAGACCAGGCCGATCCATTCGAGGAGGCGCCGCTGGACGTCCCGATGCGTCTCGAGCCGATCCCGGCCGTCCTCGCTCTGCAGGAGCACGGTGCCCGCCTCAAGGTCTTTGCGCAACAGATAGCGACCGCTGGCGACCTGCATCTCAACGGTGATCTCGCCGAGCCGCTGCTCTCCCCAGGATCGCAGCCTGGCAGGCGTGTCGCTCCCCGCCGTGCCAAACAGGCCTTCGAACACCGCCTCCATGATGGTGGTCTTGCCGGCTTCGTTTGGCCCGCGGATGACGGTCAGTCCAGGCGCAAGCCCGGTCTGCCAGTCCGCAAACCGCTTGAACCGCCGCAGGCGGAGTTGTGTGATCTTCATGCGGGCCGGCGTCCTTCCAGCAGCGCGAGTCCGAGCCGCAAGGCGGCACCTGCACGGCGGCGGGCTTCTTCTGTCACGGCCCGCTCCATCTCGGCACGCGCGACCCCGATGAGTTTCCCCGCGACCGACAGCTCGGGATACGCGCCCCCGGACGGATCGAGATTCGGCATGGTCTCGTCTATGATCTCCAGGGTTAGAAACTCGCGCGACAGGCGCGTGCGCAGATCGTTGACGTCGATGAACTGGTTGATAGGCGTTGTGCCGGTGATGTGAACGACGGCAACAAGGTTCGGATCCGCCAGGGCCCGGATCGCAGCGGCAAGGTCGTCCGGCGTACCGGGGTCTGGGGGCTGTAGGGTGTATCGACCATACCGCCGCTTGGCCACCGGCCTGGGTGTGACCACCGGCGCGGGGCCGCCCAGTTGCACCAGCAGCGGCGATCCTTCGCCAGGGTCGGCGCCGACCAGTTCGGGCGATCCCGGGCACCACGCCGTGACCTTCTCGACAGAGAGATCGCGTCGCGCCGGCGACCCGCCCAGAGCCAGATAGGATGCGCCCGAGGCCGCGATCTGGCGGCGCAGTGTTCGGATGCCGTTCCCGCTGTCGGGGAGTTCGAGGTATGCCGCGCCGACGGTGAACTGATGCGCGCGATGACCGGCCACGGCGGAGAGGAAGTCCGACTGGACGGGCGTCGCGCCCCACGACGCCCCAATGACGCTCATGTCGAGATCGGGAAGATCGATGACCTTCGGTGCCGTGGGGAAAATGCTGACGCGGTCGAGATCGGACAGCGCCCCGGACGCATAGTGCTTCTCGTAGTGGGCGTCCAGTGGGCCCGCGGCAATGAGCACGGGGATGTTGCGCGAGGACAATCGCGCGATTTGCTCGCGCGCGAAATCGGTGAGCTCGCGAGACGGAAACTGCGTGCCGAACAGATTCCCCGTGATGAGCGCGACCGAAGGCGCCAGGTTGAGCCCCTGATCGATTGCACGCTCAAACGTCTCGCGGATCTGCCGGCGATGGGCCGCCGCACCGTGCCCCAAGAAGGGAAATGATCCTCCCAGGCGGACATCGGCCAGGTGGTAGATCGTTGCACCCGGGCGTGGCCGGGACGGTATCGATCCTGATGTGGCCATGGCGCTCAGACCCGTATTGCACGCATTGCGCAAGAATCCTCCGGACGCTACGCCCGTCTGATCCTGACGAGACGGGTGATACCGGGGGCAGCCTCCAAAGCAATTTTTCCCGATCCGGTCGCGATTAAGGCGAGGCAAACGACCAGGAGGACGAATTCAAACTCCGCCCCGCCAGCAAACCCCTGTGGCAGGCGCACGCGGACAATGGCCACCGCCATTTCCGCCGCAAGCAGGGCCGCGATGACCCGCGTGAGCAGGCCGAGGCCGAGGAGCAGACCCCCCGCGAACTCGAGGATCGCCACGAACCAGGCCATCGGTTCGGGGGCCGGGATATTGACGGTCATGAAGAGGGCGACGGTCCGATCGAGCTGCCCGCCAAAGAGCTTGGCGTACCCGTGCACCGCGAACACGATGGCCGGGGCGAGCCGCAGTATGAGCAACCCCAGATCGTTAAGATCAGCCCGGCGGGACCCGGAGCGCACGATCACGATCCCCAGGGCATGTCGTGCCACGAGTATGGCCAGCACATATAAGTCTCACCGACTAGGCCGTTCCCAGACTTGCCCATCTGCAATCTTACCGTGTTGAGGTGCCTTATGAAATGAACTCGGTCCAGGCCGAGTTGGGTAACAGATGCTGCCTCG
Organism: bacterium; assembly: GCA_050694895.1. Classification (GTDB taxonomy): domain Bacteria; phylum Sysuimicrobiota; class Sysuimicrobiia; order Sysuimicrobiales; family Humicultoraceae; genus JBQTJP01. The sequence continues at coordinate 3,103 of JBOGSE010000218.1, forward strand.
CAACCCGAAAAAG
>JBOGSE010000219.1:0-36422 GCA_050694895.1 bacterium
CATCCGGATTGTCATCGTACGAGCCGAAGACCGCAGCCACCTGCGGTCTACCCGCCAACGTCTCGATCACTTTGCCAATGATGTCCGGCGTGATAAGCACGTCGGCATCCACAAAGAGGAGGATTTCTCCGCGAGCCGCTTTGGCCGCACGGTTACGAGCGTAGCCCGGACCGTAGGGACCCTCAGGTAACTCGATCAGCCTGACGGGAAATCGCCGTGCCGCGGCGCGTGTATCGTCCGTGGACGCATCATCCACTACAATGCATTCATAGCCGGCATACGTCGAAGCAAAGACGGCCTGCAAGCAACGGCTCAGATACGCCGGACTATTGTGGACCGGGATAATGACCGAGACACTTATCCTGGTCTTCTGCGCCAATGCCTTGTCCATACTGTTAGCGGAGGCCGACCCTGTGAAGAGCGGCGCCGGCCGCGCCACCCGCCGCAACGGTGCCCAGAACCTCCTCCAGTTTCCGGACGCTCGTGTTGATATCGAACTGCGTGTGCACCCAGGCTGCCGCCTCCCGGCCCAGGCGTCCCGCCAGGTCCCGATCGTCGGCCAGCCTGATCATCGCCTCAGCCAAAGCCTCCGGTGCGCGCGGATCGACCAGAAGCGCCACCCGACCGCCGTCGGTCACCTCTTCCAGCGCCGGGATGCGACTGGCCACGCACGGGCGCCCCGCGCCGAGCGCCTCCAGCAGGGCTCCACCAAAGCCTTCAAATAGTGACGGGAAGACGAAGATGTCCGCGGCAGCCAGGAGGGCCGGCACATCGCGACGCTCACCAAGAAAATGAATCCGCCCGGCCTGTCCGTTTGAGTTCACAAGATGCTCGAGCTCGCCGCGCAAGCGTCCCTCGCCCGCCATGGCCAGCACGGTGCGCGGAAAGGCCTTGGAAATCCTGGTCATCGCCTCGATGGCGTACCGCTGCCCTTTCTGCGGCACCAGCCGCCCGACGGTCAGGACGACGGGGTACGCCGCGTCCCACCCCAATTGCGCGCGCAGGCTCGCGACCTGTTCTGCCGACGGCGGCTCGCGGTCCAGGGGCAGCCCTCGGGGGATAACGGTGATCCGGCGAGGAGGGATCCTGAGCAGCCGGATGGCGGATGATCGTACTGCCTGCGAGATGGCGACAAACGCGGTAGCGCCCCAGCGTGCCGTGATCTCGTCGAGGGCGCGCGCAACCGCCACCTTGCCCGGCGTGAGCTGTGGATTATCTTGCCGCCACTCGTGTTCATACGTGGTATTAACCAGGGTCGTCACCGCCGGCCTGCCCTCGAGGCGCGCCGCCGTACGGCCCAGCACGTCCGCCCAATACAGCGAAGTATGGACAACATCTGGGTCCGCCTGGCGGATGAGCGCGCGTAGGTCCCCTAGCGTCCGAAAGATCTCACGCCGCGGGACGCGATGCAGAGCATAGACAGGAATACGAGCCTCCCGCAGCCTGGCCCCATGCGGCTCGTCGCCCCGCAGCGCACACACTGTATGGCTGAACCGCTGGGCATCTGACCGCACCAACATCGTGGTCAGCTGCCGTTCGGCGCCACCGGTGTCCAGACTGTCGATGACGTGCAGGACGCGAATCATCCGCTTACATCCACGGTCAGTGCGCCCGGCCTTCCACTGCGGCCCAACGGAGTCGGCGTCTCAGGCCCGCACGAATCTGCCTGATCACCGAGACCAGCAGATAGAAGTAGGCGGGCAGATACAATGGGGCCGCCATCACTGCCTGCCAGAAACTGGCACGCGCGTCACGCCAGTGCTCCTGCCGCAGGCACAGTCCTCCCACGCGCACGAGGGACTGGGCAAGAATCCGAGGCCGCTCTTGCAACTCCGCAGCATACCGCTCAAGCATGACCCTCTCGTAGGCAATCCTGGCCGTGACGTTCCCACCAAGCCGAGACGCCGCATGCTTGTGGACCACGACTAATCTCTCGGGAATCTGAAAGAAGGCATAGTGTTTGGCGACCCGCAGGAGCCACTCGCGATCCTGACCGGCATCCAGCGACTCGTCAAAGGCACCCACGCGATCAAAACACTCGCGCCTGACGACGACTGCTGGAAACGTCGTGGGGATCCGCCTCTCCAGAAGCGCGTCGAACAGCCACACCACTCCGCCCGCGCGCACCGGATGGGCACGGACCTCACCCGTCACATCATTTACTGCACGAGACCCGGTCACGACCACGCCAACCTCAGCCCCATGCGAACGGAGCGCGTTGAGCTGTCGCTCCAATTTCGTGGGCAGCCACTCATCGTCGCTGTCGATAAACGCCAGGGCCTCTCCAGATGCCACCGCGCAACCCCGGTTCAACGCCGCGGCATACCCGCGATGGGCAATCCTCTCGTACCGAATCCGCGGATCCCGGAACCCGGCCACGACCTCCGCTGTCTCATCCTCGGACCCATCATCGATAATCAGCAGTTCAAAGTCCCGACACGTCTGTGCCAAAACGCTGCTGATCGCCCTGGGCAGAAGCCGCGCTCGATTGTACGTGGGGAGGATAACGCTGATCAGCGGCATCGATCTATCACAAGCACACTGGGATCCAGACCCGCCTGCGCTGTTTAGCCCGGTGGCGCCGTCTCTTGCGGCAGGTCCGCCGACGGCCCGACCGGGCGGGCCTCACCCAGCACGTCACCCAGCCGGATTTGCTCCAGGATGTCCCTTACGAGCGCCCCATCCCGCAGCTTGGCCATGAGTTCACGGTCGCTCAGCATTTCGATCTCACGCGCGGTATCCTCCACCTCCTCGAGACGAAGAAACATCTGGTAGGCTTCAGGAGCAATTACCCGCTTGAGCCCCTGTTCGAGATCGACCTGAAGGATAAGAAAGAACTCGGCGCTCACCCGCCTCGTCAGCCAGCGACAGTAATCGCCCAGGATGCTCAGCCGGCGATCGACGAGATAGGCGATATCGCGGCGACCCGACGCCTCTTGCAGATGCTCGTCAATCTCTCCCAGATCGCGCAAGATGGCCAGGTATTCCGCGAGGACCTCGGCCGACGCCCGCGCGGCCGCGCTGCTTTGCAGCGACAGAAACCGCCGCTCCGTTTCACGGAGAGCACTGCGCAGCGGGTCTGTGGTGATTCGCCCGGCGTCGGCGCGCCTTACTACGCGAACCCGGGGTGTCTCCTGCCGCACTCCCCCGCTCTCCATCGTCATGGTAAAAACACCGCGGAGATCAGCAACTTCACGTACTCCCGAAGTACCAGATCGCGACCGCCACGCCCCGTCCACCATCGCTGCACCTTGAAAAAGCTGTTGTCAGCCGCCCGGACGCGGACGTCCAGCCCCTCAGCGCGAAAGATTCGAGAAAACGTGACCGCCGCGCGGCGCGTGTGGTATGGGGAGGTCACGAGGATCGCCGTCCTGAGGCCACGGGCCTTCATCAGGCGCACCGAGGCCCGCGCGTTCCCCACGGTGCTCTCGGCACCGTCATCCGCAAGTATCCGATCCGGGGACACGCCGTTTGCGGCCGCGTGATCCCGCAGTTCATTCAACGAGTTCTGCCCCTGCCCATACGGCCCACCGCTGAGAATGAGCCACTCGCCGTACCCCTGGCGCAACAACGCGGCGCTCGTGGCGACCCGTTCCGGGCCGTTGCCGCCGATCGCGATGATCGCATCTGCGCGCACAAGCGGATCATTCACTACGAGAAAATCGCCCACGGCCTGGAGGACCACATGGCGACCCAGGTAGACTGTGGCGAGGACGGCGAACGCTCCCACTGCCGCCCATCGCCGCATTGCCTACGGCTTCGCTGGCCCGGGAGGCACTTTCGGCGCCCACGAATCCCCTTCGGGCGGCAGTGCCGACAGGCCAGCCTCGTCTGAGGCCAGGTGGCGAAGTATGGCCCGGATCCCGGCCTGGTCGCGCTGCGCGACCAGATGCTCGAGCTGCTGGAGCGCCAGCCGGAGCATCACCTCATCGGGCTCGCGCATCACGATGACTTCAAAGATGCCCGGGTGCGCCGACTCCCGCATCGTTTCGGATGAGGCCGCCAACTCCTCCTCCAGTTTCTCGCCAGGCCTGATGCCCATATAGACGATTGGGATATCGTTGTCGGGCTCAAGGCCGGACAGCCGGATGAGTTCCGCCGCAAGGTCGGCGATCCGGACAGGCTCGCCCATGTCCAGCACATACAACCCGTGCTGTTGTTCGGACAGCGACGCCTGCAGCACCAGGAGGACGGCCTCGGCCGGACTCATGAAATAGCGGGTCATCTCAGGATGCGTGAGCGTGACCGGACCGCCCCGGCGGATCTGCTCCTGCATCAGCGGGATGATGCTCCCACGGCTCCCCAGGACATTGCCAAACCTCACCGTGAGAAAGCGCGTTCGTCCGCGGCGGCTGAGCACCTGCGCGATGAGTTCGGCGACGCGCTTGGAGGCACCCATGACGCTCGTCGGCTTCACGGCCTTGTCGGTTGAAATGAGCACGAACGTCTCTACGCCGTGCCGCACCGCGCCTTCCGCGACCGCCAGCGTCCCGAGGATGTTGGTCTTGACCGCTTCGTCCACATCCCGTTCCATGACCGGAACGTGCTTGTATGCGGCCGCATGGTAAATCACACGCGGCATCACCGAGTCGAGCACCCAGTCCATCTTGGCCGCGTCCCGCACGTCGGCGACGAGCGTGCGGAAGACGGCATCGGGGAAGAGCCGCTTGATCTCCTCTTCCAGCTCGAAGAGCCCGGTTTCGTTGATGTCGAGCGCGACGAGTTCGCAGTACGCCAGGTGCGCGATCTGTCGCACGAGCTCTGAGCCGATCGATCCGGCCGCACCCGTAATCAGCACCCGGCTCCCCTCGAGGCGCTGGGCGATCACGTCGGTGGCGATCGCGACCGGTGGACGACCGAGCAGGTCAGAGACCTCGACCTGTCGGGCATCTTTGAGTGTCACCCGTCCGGACAGCAGCTCGTGCACGCCGGGCAGGATGCGCATGCGCTGGATCCCCGACCGACGCACCCACTCGACAATCCCCCGAATCTCCTTGGAAGACGCAGACGGGATGGCGATCAACACCTCTTCCACGGAGCATCGCGCGACGATATCGGGAATCACGGTCCGGTCGCCAAAGACTCGCAACCCATGGATGTACATTCCTCGCTTAGCGGGGTCGTCGTCGACGAACCCCACGGGCTGGTAGCCGTTGTGGGGCGATTCGGCCATCGCCTGCACGAGGCGGATCCCCGCCGCTCCGGCGCCGACCACCAGCAGCCGCGGACTGACACGCCCGGTGCGGCGGCCGCGGCGCTCATCGGCATACATCTTCCAGATTCGCCCGCTCACCCGAATGAGCCCCACGCCGCACATGGCGAGCACGAAGTCGATGGCCAGCACCGAGCGCGGAAACGAGTAGTAAGCGGCGAACGACCGCAGCAGCACGAGCCCCGCCGAGATGGTGAGCAGGGCGGCCCCGGCCGCCTTGAAGACGCCCAGGAGCTCGGACAACCCCACCGAGCGCCACGAGACGCGATAGAGGCGAAATGCCCAATGCCAGACGGCCTTGATCGGGATGAAGAGCAGCAACAACAGGGGAATGTGCCGGAGGTACCTCAGAGGGATCGACCCGTCGAATCGGATGAGGAACGCGCCGACCAGCGCGAGGACCCAGACGGTCAGGTCCCCCGCGAAGAAGACCGCCGCGCGCAGTAGCGGCGTGCGCCTAACCACGAACCGGGACACTGATCCTCACACCTCCGCTCAGCGCGCGCGCGATATCAGCGATCTCATCGCGGGTCAGATCATTGAAGAAGGGCAGCGCTATCGCGCGCCGGCCGGCTTCCTCCGCGATTGGAAAGCTTCCGTCTGGATAGTGACCAAACCGCTGGAAGTATGGCTGGAGGTGCACCACGGGAAAGTAGGCCTTGCTGGGGATGCCGCGTCCTGACAGATGGGCCATGAGCCGGTCACGGTCCACCTCGCCATCGGTCCGGGCGACGTAGACGAACCAGCTGACTTTGGCCCATGGGGCGGCCCTTGGAAGCAGGAGGCCGGGGATGCCCGCGAGCGCCTCCTCATACCAGGCCGCGATCTGCGCCCGTTTGGCGGTCAGCGCCGAGAACCGCTTCATCTGGGCGACGCCCAACGCCGCGGACAGCTCGTCCATCCGATAGTTGAAACCGAGCACGTCGTGCCGCAGCCAGTCGTCGCCCTCTGACCTTCCCTGATTGCGGGCGCTGCGACAGTACGCCGCGATCTGCTCGTCGTCGGTCACAATCATGCCGCCTTCGCCGGTAGTGATCTGCTTGTTCGGGTAAAAGGCGAAGACCGCAATGTCGGCGAGTGTTCCAGCCTTCACCCACCGCTGCCGCGCCGCCGAGTAGTACTCCGATCCCAGCGCCTCACAGGTATCGCACAGCAATCGCAGACCGTACGCGTCGGCGAGCGTCCGGAATCCGTCCATCTTAATCGGGTGCCCGAAGACGGACACGGGCAGGATGCCGGCTAGCGGCCGGCCCGTCGCCTGCCGGATGAGGCGGCCGTCCACCGGGCGGTACTCGCGGTCAATAAACGCGGCCACGGTGGCAGGATCAAGGTTGAGCGTGATGGGATCGACATCCACGAAGACCGGGTGAGCCCGTTCGAGGAGCAGAACGTTCGCCGTCGCTACAAACGTAAACGGTGTCGTGATCACCTCCACACCATCGCTGAACCCCAACGCCCGCGCGGCCAGATGCAACCCGGCCGTGCCGCTACTGACCGCGACCGCGTATCGCTTCCCAAGATACGCGGCGAAGAGGGCCTCAAACTCGACGACTTTGGGCCCCAGACTGAGCCGGGGCGTCCGCAGGACGTCCAGAACCTCCTGCACCTCGCTCTCCGTGATATCAGGGCGCGATAGCGGGATTGTCATGACGACTCACTCCCTCTCCTTCGGGCACAAGCCATGTCACCACGCTCCGGCGCAGGGTGCCGGAACACCCGGCCAGCGGCGTCAGCGCCAGGATCACCAGGTCGGTCAGCCAGGTCTTCCGCTGTGCGTAGGCCGCCTCCAGCGCAGCCTTCTGAGGCAGGACAATCGAAAAGTACGCCGCCTCGGGATCCTCGTAGGCTCCCAGCCGGCGTTCCTCGTCCAAGAACGCCAGCGTTCCGATGCCCGTCATGCCGGGAGACGTCGCATAGATCTGCCTCGCCAGCGCCGGCGGGATGGCAGCGACCTCGTTGGGCGTCAGCGGCCGGGGTCCCACCAGGCTCATCTCTCCGCGGAGCACGTTGATCAGCTGCGGCAGCTCGTCAAGCTTGAGCGCGCGCAGCAACCGGCCCAGCGGCGTGATGCGCCGGTCCCCGCGGGCCGTCACGGTCGTCGAGGGGGCGCCGTCTGTCATCGTCTGGAACTTCACGATGACGAACGGGGCGAGGCCGCGGCCGACCCGGGGCTGGGCATAGAAGACACGGCGCGTCATGATCCAGTTGAGGGTTGCGATCACCGCCATCGCGGGGGCCGCCACAACCAACAGCCCACCGGCCACCAGGATGTCGATGCCTCGACGGATCATTGCTGGGCGGGAATATCGATCACGTAGATGTGCGCACTCTCACCGCGGTGAATCTGGGTCTCACCGAGAAACCGAAACCCCGAGCGGAGATACAGACGGGACGCCCCAGCGTTGCTCGACGCCGTGCTTACCCGCACGCGCCCGACGCCACGGCGCGCAAACTCAGCCAGCACCTGTCGGACGAGGATGTCGGCGGTGCCCATGCCGCGTGAGGCGTGATCTACGGCGATCGAAACGAGTTCCGCGTCCGGCAGTGGAGAGGCCGCCGCATACCGGGTCGTCTCCACCAGCCGCCGCCATCGTCCAAGCCGAAAGGCCTGCCGGATCAGGACCGCAGTGGCCAGTCGCCAGTTTCGGATGAGAAACGTCCGGTAGAACCGCCGCCAGTGCACGACTCCGGTCGCGTACCCGACGGGGCGACCCTCGCGCTCCGCCAGAAACCCGAACCCCACCTCGCAGCCCAGCAGCGTCCGATAGAACGCGCTCACAAATGCCGGGCCCATGCTGGTGAGCAGGCCCCACGGAATCCCGGCCAGATGGAGTGCGGCAATCGCGCCGCTATCGGCCGGAAATGCCTTCCTGACCGATGCCGTCAACAGCGCGTCCGCTCTTTTCTACCAGCAGTGTCCGATAGACCCCGAGGATCTGATCGATGATCCGTCGCTCATCGAATTCGGCCAGCGCCTTCTGACGATTGGCCTCTCCAAACTTCCGCCGCAGGTCAGGGGCATCCAGCAGACTGAGCACCGCCTCTTCGAGGGCGTCGGCGTCACGGGCCTGGACGAGGAGCCCGTTGCGCCCGCCGGTGACCACCTCGCGGCACCCACGAACATCGGTGAGGACCAGGGGCAGCCCCATGGCCGCTGCCTCCACCGCTGACCGCGGAAACCCCTCCCGGTACGATGGCAGCACAAAGATGTCCATCGCCCTGTAGAGCGCCGGCAGGTCGGTGCGCAGTCCCATGAATCGGACGATCCCGCGCCGCTCGAGGTCGGCCGTCACCCGCTGGGGCACCGCATCGGCTTTGCCGTCGTCCCGCGGGCCGACGGCGATGAAGCAGACGCCCGGCCGCCGGGCCCGCACGCGCTCGGCCATAGCAAAAAACTCCCGATAGCCTTTCTCCCAGACAAGGCGGCCGATCGTTCCGACCACGGTTGTCGCAGCATCGATCCCCAACGCCGCCCGCGCGACGGACCGATCGACCGCGTCCGGGTCGAAGACCGTCAGGTTGACACCGTTCCCAATGAACGCCGATCGATCCGGCCGGGCGATCCCAAGCCGACGCAACATCTGGAGATCCTCACGGCTCTGGCAAAACTCAAAGTCCGAACACGCAGAGGCCAGCCGTTCCAGTCCGAGATACATCGCCCGGCGCACGGCCCCCCCGTCTGTCCCGTAGAGACCGTGCACCGTGTTCACGACCACAGGCGTCCCGACCAGACGCGCCGCGATACGCCCAAACACGCCGGTCTTGGGATTGTGTGTGTGTACGATGTCGAACCGCTCCCGGCGCAAGATCCCGGTCAGCACGGTGCACGCCCGAACGTCGGCCAGCGGCGCCCACGAACGTCGCAGCGTCGGAACGGTCAGGTGGCGGATACCTGCCGCCTGGAGCGCCTCGATCCATGGGCCGTCGCCGCTGATCGCCGTGACGTCGAATCCAGCCGCCTGAAAGGCGCGCAGCTGATGCCCCAGCAGAAGCTCAAGACTGATGTCGGATGTGGTCAGGTGCGCCAGTTTCATTGCTGTCGCAGAGGCTCCGGTCCGCCGCTCACGAGCGCCTGCGTATGGAACGGCAAATGCTTCCCGCCCGCGGTCAGCACCGGCTCCCGCCGTACCACACGAATCGTTTCGGCCTCGCGCCACAGGGGCGGCATCACACTCTGCGATCGATTCCTCCCGCCCAGCTCTTCGATGAACCGGGCCCGTATGCGTGCCTCGTCGATCGGGCCGACAACCGGACTCACGACCAGGTAGATCCGGGTCATATGCTCGTCGTCCTCGGCCTCCAGCAACTGGTAATCGATGCTCCGACCACCGAATGCTTGAGGCAAGACCTGTTCCAGAATCCGCACGCAGTCCGTCCCGAGCACCGTCACACCTTCCCCGGTGAGTTTTGAGAAGCTCCTGATCGCCGAGAGGTGCGTATGCATCCCGAGTTCGTCCCAGATGCACCCACACCGGCGTATGGTGACGTCACCAAAGTCGTCACTCTCGACGTTGAGGAGGATCTTCGGGCTGGACGGGAGGAGTGTCGTGAACACAAGGCTGTCCACCAGAGTCCCGTCAGGCAGCGGGCGTCTGTTCAATATGAGGGCAAAGCTATCCGACATCAGGTGCACGTCATCGATGGCCACCGGCCTAGCGCACGCACTGCCGACCGAGCCGAGTTCGGTGATCGAATAGCGGGCCCCGATGCCTGCGCCGGAGCGCATGATCTCCTCGTACTTCCCGGGCGTCAACGGTTCTCCGCTCACGACAAAGGTGACGTGTTCCAGATCGATCCTTCGTTGTCTGGCGAGCCCGGCCAGCCGGACGCCTACACTCGGACTCACGGCCACCACACATCCGCCGTGCCTGTCGCGGGCCGCGCGCACTGCGTCAAGCACCATGTCGGCATCGGCGAGCGGCGCGTACTCGGGATAGGGAATGCGCAACCCTCTCGTCATGCCCATGAGCTGGCCCAGCCGGAACATGACTCGGTGGCGTCGTGGCACCGCCGCGCCCGACGGATCGGTCATGGAGAACCATCGCAGAGCAGGCCGGCCCATGTGCGCGAGCGCGAGCCACCAGACGAGACCACCGCCGTGGGCCACGGCCGGCTTCCAGACAATGATGGGCCACGACCCGACACCGAGCGCCTCGAGCATCACGCACCGCGCGGGCGTGCGCTGGTCGGCGAGGTAGTCGAGGGACGCTGGTACCCTGGATCCTCGGCTTCGGGTCCCGCTCGTTCGGAGCTCAAACGCCGCCCGGACCTTTGTGTTATCGAAGTCGCTCTCGCTGCACTGGAGGGTGAAGCCGGCGCGCTCGATCGGCTTCCACCCTTTGAACTCCTCGTAAGTGAGAAACACACCGGCGTCCCGCAGCGCCCCCAGCGTCGCTTCGAGGCCGCGCAGGCGCACCGACTCGGCCAATCTGTCCATTGACCATCCAGCCCACGCCAGCATCCGCTTGTAGGGGCTGGCGGCGTGCAGCCAGATCTCCCTCTCGACCACTTGCAGGAAGAGCCAGTCGCGAACCGCCAGTCGTTGCCGGATTCGTGCTCTGGCGTTCTCCGGCGTGCACGGGCGGAAGATGAGCCTCCCCAGCCTGTGGGCGACGTGTGCGTAGGCCCCGAGGCCGGAAACGGTGGGCACGTTCATCCCTGCGCGTAAATCTCTACGACCGCCGTTCCTTCGCTAACCAACTGACTGTCCTGCTTGACGGCCCAGATGTCCAAATCCACCGTGGTCTCCCCAGCCCGCCGGGTCGGGGTGGCGCGAATCCGCCCTTCGCACCGGATCAAGTCACCCACGCTCACTGGTGCGGTATGCCGAACGGCAAATCGCTTCAAGCGCCCATCGTCTCCCAGCCAGTCGGTGATCATTCTTGCGATCAACGCGGTGCGAAAGTGTCCGCTTTGAATACAATCCATGAGGTGAAGGTGGTCACGCGCATAGGTCCGATCATAGTGGATGCGCAGCCAGTTCTCTTGATACGCTGCCCACCGCACGAAGTCGGTCAGCCTGAAAGGTCCGACATGGAGGGCCGGTAGCGTCGTGCCCGGCTCCAGCACGAGCTCTGTCGTCATCTTTCAGCCGCGCGCGGCGCCCGTGGCCTCTCGCCGCGCCTGCGTCACGACCCCTTGCGCTTCCAGCGCGGCGATCTCGGCCGGCTCGAGGCCGATCTCACTGAGCACCGCCCCGGTGTGCTCGCCGCATCGCGGAGCCCGGCCCATCCCTTCGCCCAGCGGCGTCCGCAAATGGGGCATGTCGCCTTCGCCGCCGAGATGCCGAAAGAATCCGCGCGTCCGCAGGTGCCTGTCGCTCAACAGATCAAGCATGTCGTGCACGGGAGCCACGGGGACGCGCCGGGCCTGCGCGACGCGAGAGATCTCCACCTTGGAGAATGGCGCGGCCCACTCCGCCAGCACGCGAAAGATCTCGTCCTGCCTGCGCATCCTCGCGCTTTCGCTGGCCAACTCCTCGCCGCGCAGTCGCTTGTCGCCGACTGTGTCGACCAGCGCGCCCCATATCCCCTGTGCGCTCGCCGAGACAACGACATGGCCGTCGCGGCACGGCAGCGCGCCCGCCACCGCGATGTGCGCGTGCCGGCTTCCCGCTCTCTTGACCACCCGTCCCCCGACTGAGGCTTCCAGGAGCCCCTGCTGCATGACGGACAGGAGCGCGTCATGCGCGCTCACCCGCACGAGCCGACCGCGGCCTGTCTTGCGGGCTGAGGCCAACCCGAGGAAGCCGGCCAGCGCGGCATACGTCGCAACGACCGCATTGGACAACCCCCCGCCGATGAGCATGGGGGGCCCGCCGGGATCTCCCGTGATCGACATCAACCCGCTCAGCGCGCATCGGACGATCTCCGTGCTCTTGAACCCGCCGTCAGCGTCGGGCTCAAACCCCCTGACAGCCACCCACGTCAGACGTGGATTGGCATCGCAAGCCCGCGCATACGTCGCTTCGACTCCCTCAATGACTGGCTCGACGCCATCGATGACGAGGTCGACGCCGGCACACAGACGGGCGAGGATCTCGCGGCCCTCGTTCCGGCGCAGGTCGACGGCCACGCTGCGCTTTCCCGCATTGAAGTACTCGTGAATGACATCCTGAGGGTCCTCGGCCGTCGCAGGGTCGACGGTCACGGCGAGGTCGACCGAGCCCGCCGATTCCACCCGGATCACGTCGGCCCCAAGGTCGGCGAGCAGCCGAGTGGCATAGAGCATCGACGGATCGGTCAAATCCAGCACCCGTGGTCGCATTGCGTCACAGCTCATGGAGGATCGGACGACGCCAGCGTGCGCGCGGTGACCTGACGGCTGACCGCCACGAGTTCTCCGTCTTGATCAACGTACGTCCGCTCCTCCGTGATGAAAACGGCGGGGCCCTCTGCCGTGCCCCTGGCGGTGATGTCGAGTATCTTGAACCGAACCGTAAGCCGGTCGCCGATGCGAATCGGCCTCATCCACTCGATGTCCGTCCCCGCATTGAGGCGGGCGACCTCGCGCGTCACGGTAATCGTGCCCGCCAGTCCCGCCAGCGAGGGAAACGCCCTCTCGCCGCTCTCGTCGACGCTATCGTGACTCGGGGCGGGACGCACGACATCCAAGATCATCGCCGGCGGCGCGAGGGTACCGACGCGTCCGGCGTTATCGGCGAAATCGGCCGCCCCCCACAGCGGGTTGCAATCTCCCGTCGCGTTCATGTAGCGTCTGACATCGCTCCATTCGATGGCGCCAGGGGTCTCTACGGGTTCGCTCTCGCGCCCAATCCACGCGCGGAGCTCCGCGGGGAGTTCCATCTCGACCACCTCGTCGCTACGCGAGCACGCCTTCGTCGTGCAGCCGGGCGAGCTCCGCGTCGCTCATCCCCAGCAGATCGTGGAGGACCTCGCGCGTGTGTTCGCCGAGCCGCGGGCCGGCACGGTCGACACGGGCGCCGGCGGCGTCAAATCGAATCGGCGCAGGGAATACCGGCATCTCGCCGATCACCGGATGGTGGACAGACCGCCGTCCGGGGGAGAATCGCGGGAGGTCGTCGAGGACCTCACCGGTAGTGCGGACCGCGGTCGCTGGAATCCCCGCCCGCTGGAGCGTTTCCTCCGCCTGACGGGCGGGCCGACGCCGAGTCCAGGCCTCGATGCTGCGGTCGATCTCTTCGGCGTGCGCCAGCCGGGCCTGAAGCGAATCGAAGCGGGGATCCGAGAGAACATCATCACCTAAGAGGCCTACAAGTGACCGCCACTCGGCGGCGTCTCCCACGCTCAACACGCACCAGGCGTCCTCGCCATCGCATCGGTAACACCCTTGCGGCGCGCGCGTCATCGACCGATTGCCCGCGCGCCCCACCGCCCGCCCGGCGCGCTGAGATGCCATCACCAGATGCCCAAGCGGCAGCACATTCGCCTCATACTGGCTCAGGTCAATCCAGCACCCCTGCCCATGCACCTCGCGCCGGCACAGCGCCGCCGCGACGACGAGGGCCCCGTGGAGACCGGCGACAAAATCGGCCCAGGAGTTCGACACGGCGACGGGAGGATCACCGGGGCTGCCGGTTGTGAGCATCAGGCCCGAGAGGGCCTGAATGATGATGTTGAAGCTCACCCAATCCGCGTGCGGGCCGTGAGCGCCCAACCCGGACATGCTCACATAGATCAGTCGCCGGTTGCGCTCCAGCACCCGGTCCGGGCCCAGGCCCAGTCGCTCCATGACCCCAACGCTGAAGTTCTCGGTCAGCACGTCGCTGCGCTCCGCAAGCGCCAGCGCGATCTCGATACCTTCAGGATGCTTGAGGTTGATGGCCACGGAGCGCTTGTTGCGATTCAGGCTCGCGAAGATGGCGCTTCCCTCGAGGTCCTGGGGGCCACCCGGCCGAAACGGGCCCAGCCGGCGCGCCTGATCCGGCGCCATGCCGCTTTCCACCTTTACGACGTCCGCGCCCAAGTCTGCCAGAAGACTCGTCGCAAAGGGCCCCGTCACGACGTGACCAAAGTCGAGAATGCGCACCCCAGAAAGTGGAAGGCTCATGCCGCGTTGCTGACCAACGTCGCCCGGCTCTGCACTGCTACAGATACAGGGTGCCCACCCGCACCGAGCCCACCAGCCGTCCCATCTGTCCAGCTGCTACCCGGAGCCAGACTCCCTGCCGCTCACCGATGAAGAAATCCCCCACATGGAGAAGGAGCCAGGCGTACTGGCGCGCCGCCCGTCCGAGGTTTCGGGGCATCCCGTATCGCCGAAACTTCTTAAAGAGTATGGGATGTACAATGCCATAACGAAAATGCTGACGCCAGACCTCCTCCAACCGCTCGCGCCGGCGTTTCAGTACAATAGCAGCGGGCTCGACATGCAGGTCGAATCCCGCGAGCTGCACTCTCCAGCAAAAGTCCACATCCTCGGTCGGCAATTTCTCATCAAACCCCGCAACACGCTCCAACGCCGTCCGGGAGACGCTCAGGTTCGCCGTAAGGCCATAGGGTAGAAACGCGAAGAAATCGTGCCCGCTCTTCTCTCTCCCCCCGCTGCCTGTCACGTGGCCCTTCGTGGAGGGGGACGCTTTCTCTGGATGCATGACTCCCAAGAACTGAATCTCGCCCGCCACGAGATGATGACGTTCGAGCGCGGCCGCCATCGCACCAAGCCAGCCCGGTTGCACGACGTCGTCCTGATCGCAGAAGAGGAATGCATCCCCCGCCGCCACCGTAGCCGCGATGTTGTAGGCGGCGCCGGGGCCGCGACGGGCTGAGGCATCGATCACACGGAGATGAGGCATCTTGTCTTTGAAGGCGCGAGCGATCTCAAGTGTACGATCGCTGGAGCCGTTGTCCGCCACGATCAGTTCCCAGGAGCCGTCGTATGTCTGTCCGGCGAGCGCCTCGAGCTGCTCGCCGATCGTCTCTTCCCCATTCCAGGTGGCTACGATGACGGACAGGGTGCGGCCCATCGCGCTGTCAGGGTTCTGGCTCAATGGCCCACCGGCAGCCCCGGCCCCTGGCCGGCATGGGCCGCGGAGGAAAACGCCAATACGACCTCGACCACTCGCGCGACCTGAGAGTCTGTCAGATGCGGACCTAGCGGGAGGCTCAGGGCCTGGGTGTGGATCTCCTCGGCGATCGGGAAGCCTCCGGCGGGCACCTCGAGCCATCGGTAGGCCTCTTGCAGGTGCGGCGGGATCGGGTAATGGACCAAGGCCTGGGTGCCGCACTTCGCCAGGTGCTCGCGCAAGGCATCCCGGCGTTGGCTTCGCACCACAAACAGATGCCAACACGGCTCCGCCCATTCCGGGACGAAGGGCAAGACAATCCCCGCGGTCCGTAGGTCCTCCAAGTAGGTTGCGGCGACGCGCCGGCGCCGGGCATTCCAGATATCAAGCCAACGCAACTTGACGCGCAAAATAGCCGCCTGCATCTCATCCAAGCGGCTGTTGTATCCACAGACCTCGCTGACGTACTTCCGCGACGATCCATAGTTGCGAAGGAGGGCGACGCGATGCGCAAGATGCGCATCGTTCGTGGTGACCGCGCCGGCGTCGCCAAAGGCCCCGAGGTTTTTGGTCGGATAGAAGCTCCACCCTGCGGCGTGTCCCAGGGCGCCGGCCCGGCGGGCGTGGTAGCGGGCTCCGTGTGCCTGCGCGGCGTCCTCAAGCACCCAGAGGTCGTGACGTCGGGCGATGTCCATAATCGGATCCATGTCCGCTGACTGCCCATAGAGATGCACTGGGACAATCGCTTTCGTTCGCGGCGTGATCGCGTCTTCCAGCCGCTCGGGATCAAGGTTATAGGTCCGAGAATCCGGTTCTACCGGCACGATACCCGCGCCCGTCTGGCTGACCGCCAGCCACGTCGCGATGTACGTGTTGCTCGGGACGACCACCTCGTCGCCCGCGCCAACCCCCATGGCGCAAAGGGACAGATGCAGCGCCTCTAAGCCGTTGCCCACCGCGACGCAGTATTGAGTTCCGACATAGGCGGCGAACTCTCGCTCGAACGCCTCCACCTCTTGACCGAGGATGTACCACCCGCTCGCGAGCACCCGGGCCACGGCTTCGTCGATCTCGGCCTTGAGCTCCCGATAGGTGACCCCGACATCGAGAAAGGGAACGTTACTGTCCATGTTGCTTGGCCGCCTCAAGGAACGCCTCGTAGTCACGGTGATAGTCGGATTCGTCATAGAGGTCGCTGGCAAGCACCATATACACCGTCCCCTGCTCGAAATCGCCTTCGGCAGCCCATATCATCGGGGGGATGTACAACCCAAGCCAGGGCCGGTCGAGCCTGATCCCCCGCCTCTGATGACCATCATCCAGGGCCACCTCCAGGCCCCCAGCCAAACAGACGATGACCTGTTGAAGCGTCTTGTGAGCATGGGCTCCCCGAGTTCCTCCGCGGGGAACGTCATAGACGTAGAAGACCCTGCGAATCTGAAACGGAACGTGTCGAGTCTCTTCAACAAATGTGAGACTTCCCCGCGAGTCGAAGACCTTAGGGAATTCAAGAAGACGGCATCGCTCGAGCCCCATGACGTGCCCTTTACCAGGACCAGCTCGCCGGCGCCCACGCGGCGTGGGCGTGCACATAGCGTCTCACGAACCTCTCAGCGCCCCTTCATACCACGCCGCGTAGTACCGCAGGTACTCCCCCGACTTGACCGCCTCCCACCAGGCGCGATGACGTTGATACCACTCAACGGTCCTGGCCAACCCTTCTGCGAGTGAAATTTTCGGCGTCCATCCCAGCGCCTGCCTCGCCCTGCCTGCATCGAGCGCATACCGCCGGTCGTGGGCCGGGCGATCGCGTGTGAACTGCAAGAGACTCGGAGAAGCGCCCACAAGCCTGAGAATCGTCTCCGCCACGGCGATGTTAGGCAGCACGCCTCCAGCGGCGAGATTGTAGACGCCCTCCAGTCGTGCGCAGTCCACCGCGGCCAGAAGCGCGGCGCAGTGGTCCTCGACGAACAACCAGTCCCGTTCCTGGCGGCCGTCGCCGTAGACGGGAATGGGCTTGCGCTCCATGGCGTTGGTGATCGCCAGCGGGATGAGCTTTTCTGGGAACTGGAACGGGCCATAGTTGTTTGTGCACCGGGTAATGACGACCGGCACACCATGGGTCTTGGCGTATGCCTGGCACAGCAGGTCGGCGGCGGCTTTACTTGCCGCGTAGGGACTCGTTGGATGAAGGGGCGCGTCCTCGGCAAACGCTACGGCCGGCGGGGTCGGCCCATACACCTCATCGGTGCTCACCTGAATGAACCGTTGCACCCCGAACTGCAGCGCCGCATCCAGCAGGACCCGCACACCTCCGACGTTGGTGTGGATGAACGGGCCAGCGTCCATGATGCTGCGGTCGACGTGAGACTCTGCGGCGAAATTCGCGACGACGTCGACGCCATCTCGAAACACGCCGTGCACCGTCGGTGGATCCCCGATGTCACCCTTCACAAACCTAAAGTGGGGGTGCGTGGCCACGTCGCGAAGGTTTTCGAGGTTGCCGGCATAGGTCAGCTTGTCCAACACCGTAACCTGCCACTCTGGCCGGCATCGCACTACATGTCGGGCAAAGTGACTCCCGATGAATCCCGACCCGCCCGTAATGAGAATCTTCATCGGTGGCTGAGGCTCCAGTCGTAGGGGACACCGGGGTCGTCGTGAGGGAGCCGATACTCGTCCGGTGCTAGATAGTCATAGATCCGGGTGGGGATGTTGACGAGGATCGCCTCGCGCGGCCCCTCAGCCGCGACGCCGTGGTACACGAGCGGTGGAACGATGACCAACAGTGGATTGAGGACACCGGTATGAAACTCGTTGATGACGCCCTTCGTGGGACTCTCATTCCGGGGATCGTACAGCACGATTCTTGCCATGCCTCGGATGCAGACGAAGTAGTCCCACTGATCCCTGTGATAGTGCCAGGCTTTGATCACCCCGGGATAGCACGCTGTCAGATAGACCTGCCCAAAGGCGCGGAACTCCGGCCAGTCGCTCCGCAGCATTTCCATGAGAAATCCGCGATCGTCGGGCAGGACCTTCAACGACCTGACGGTCACACCGTTGATCAGGTTCACCGCACTCTCCCGCTAGATTGTGATTTCTGAATGGTCGCTGATGAACACTCGCAGGGCCTTCGGGCCATTCTCTGCCCGCCGGATGGTCACGAAGCGTCCCAGCACGCTGTCTTCCAACCGATCGATGCCTACAAGCTGGCAGTGTGCCAGGACGACGGAGTGCTGCACCGCCACTTGCGCCACCACCGTATCGTGGCCGATCGCGGTATACGGCCCCACGAATGCATCACGGATCTGGCACCGTTCGCCGACAACTACCGGGCCGCGAATGACGCTGCGCTCGACGGTGGTGCCTGGACCGATCTCCACCCGGCCCGTGACGACCGAGGCCTCGTCCACCGTGCCCTGGATCTTCCGTGTCGCAATCTCATCCAGAACGGCTCGGTTGGCCTCCAGCAGATCATCCTTCTTCCCCGTATCAAGCCACCAGCCGTCGAGTTTGACCGTTTCCACCTTGGCTCCACTACTGGACAGTTCCTGAATGGCGTCGGTGATCTCTAGCTCACCCCGTCGCGATGGACGGATTCGGTCGATGGCCGCGTGAACGCTCGGCCGGAAGAAGTACACTCCCACTAGCGCGAGGTTGCTCGGCGGATGCTGTGGCTTTTCGATCAGGGCGGTCATCCTCCCGTCGGCATCCACGACGGCCACGCCGAACTGGCGCGGGTCGGCGACCTCCTTCAGGAGGATAAGGGCTTCGGCATCGCTTTCCAGGAACCGGCTGTGGAGGTGCTGCACCCCGCCCTGAATCAGGTTATCCCCCAGAAACATCAGGAACGGACTGTCCCCAAGGAATGGGCGGGCCGTACGGACCGCGTGCGCTAGTCCGCCGGGCACGTCCTGTGGAATGTAACTGATCTTCACACCCCATTGCTCGCCGTTGCCCACGGAGTTGCGGATGGCTTCCCCCGTCTCCGGATCAATGATGATGCCGACATCTCGGATACCGGCCTGCGCGACCTGGTCCAGGACAAAATGCACGATGGGTCGGTTGGCCACCGGAATCAGCTGCTTGGCGCCCGTGTGGGTCAGCGGCCTCAGCCGCGTGCCCCGTCCCCCGCACAGCACCAGGCCCTTCATCTGGTTCCCGTTGGTCAGATCCGTCATGTTCCTACACGACCGACTTATTCCGTCTGGGGCGGAGCCTCTAATGCCGTACGGGAGCCTTTGCCCGCTCCTCCTTCGGATCTGCCCTCGGTAACCGCCTCGCGTTTGACGTATACGTACCACTCGGTCTGGACCAGTGGGAGCCGCGCGACGAGGCGATCCCACAGGCGCTCATGCGGCAGGATAAAAGGGCTCGTGGGTGTGTTATTGAAGTTGTTCGTGCAATAGAGACGGCCCCCTGACTTCAGGACTGCGACCAGCCTGGGCAGGAGAGCTTCCAACTCCGTCGCGGCAAGGCTGCCGAAGACATCGAAGGCAACAACGCAATCGAACTGCTCACCCCTGGGTATGTCAGAGATGAAGCGGATCGGGATGTTCCTCCGTCGAGCTCGCCACTCGGCTACCTTCCAGACGGGCGAATCGGCGATATCGCAGTACCAGACCTCGTTTCCTTGGGCTGCCAGCTGCAGAGCCTCGGTCCCGATGCCTCCCCCGAAGGAGAGAACGGTACCATCCCGCTCGTCATTCAGGAGGGCAAGGTACCCATGGTAGGTAGGCGTCATATGCCAGCGGGCCAGGTCGTAGACGTACTCCGAGCAGTGCCGGTGGAACTCGTATATCTGCTCCGGGGTCTGCGGGTTTTCTCGTCGCCAGCGCGCCGCTACCAGTTCGTGACCCCTGGCGAGGTTCAGTGCAACCTCGGACCGTGGCAATCCCAGGTATGCCTCCAGCTCCTCCAGCACCGAAGGACGTCCAGATATCATGCGCTCGTGTGCCGCTCGGTCCATGACCCGCGCCACCCTTAGCGGCTCCCTGTTTCCCCTCAGGAGGTACACGGCAGTCGCCACGGGATGCCTGAGGGCGAACCGTGCTCTTTGCAAAATCCTCATCATCCGCGCACCAGAGAGCGGAAGGCTCATGCCGGCTCAAACAGCGGAAGCGTGTACTCCTTGGTGATGCGCCGCAGCACGACGCGAACCGGCATCCCGATCCGCACCGCCTCAGGGGGACAGTGCACAATGTTGCTGACCATCACGGGACCTTCGTCGAGCTCGATGATGGCATAGACGTACGGCACGGAGAACGCCGGGTCGTGCGGTACCCGTTGAATCGTGTAGGTCAGAACTTTTCCTTGGCCGCTGGCACGGACCCACTTGAGATCTTGCAGATACGGCTTGTTCGCATGCTCGCGGCATCCCGCCAGCGGCCATCGCCAGCCGAGACACTGCTCGCACCGCAACAGTAAGAATTCTCCCCGCGCCAACCCCTCCCAGAACGGCACCATCTCTTCGGTCGGGTTGGGGACGGGACCTGGCCAGTCAGTGATACGGGTGGCTCCTCAGGACGACGGTGGAGTGGATCGAGCACATCTGCCCCGACAGGACCTCTGCACCGTGACCGGACACCACGGCGACCTCCGCCCCCTCCACCTGTCGGCTCTTCCCCTCGCCGCGCAGCTGCGTCACGGCCTCGGCGAGGCCCGTCAAATTGCCGAGATGATGCGAGGAGAGCAGGCCCCCGCCGGTGTTGGTGGGGATCTGACCCCCGGGGGCGGTCCGCATCTCTGCCACGAACGCGCCGCCCTCGCCCTTCTCACACCAGCCGTAGTCCTCCACCTGGATCACGACCTCCCCGGTGAAGCAATCGTAGAGCTGCGCCACATCGATATCCGACAGCTGAACGCCGGCCTGCCTGAACGCATTGTCTCGCGCCGACCGCACCGCCAGCGTGGTGTAATTTGATTTCTTCCACCAGAGATCGCTCATCTGCTCGCCGAACCCAATACCTGCGACATGGACCGGTGGCTTCCGTAAGTCTCGCGCGCGGTCCGCTGTCGTCACCACAAAGGCCACTCCGCCGTCACTCTGCAGGCAGATGTCAAAGAGACGATATGGCCACACGACCACCGGAGAGTTCTGGTGATCTTCTAATGTCAGGGACTTGCGATGCATGTACGCCGAGGGGTTGAGGTTCGCCCAGCGGCGCTGGGCAACGGCGACCGCGCCCAACTGGGCGCTCGTCGTCCCGTATTCATACATATGACGACTGGCGAGCAGTCCATGATACGTGACGGCGTTCCCTCCGAACAGTTGCGCCATCATATTCGTCTTGGGCGCAAACGCCTGGCCGGCTCTCCCAGACGCGGCCTTAGCGGTCTGGCTGCGGCTCCAGTCGTCTCGTGCCCCGGCGCAGAGAACGTATTCGGCGACCCCATGTTCTAAGAGACTGCTTGCGATGATCAGGGCGTGGGCAACATACTCCCCGCCACGCCCGACATTCTCCATGTACACGTTGACCGGCAGGTTCAACACGCGCGCAAACGAGTCATGGTGCCTCGCGCGGACGCCGCCCCCCGTATCGCTGAGCAGCTGGATAGCCGCGCCGATGCGCTCGGCCTCGAGCCGGGCGTCCTGGAGGGCCAGCCGCGCCGCCTCAACCTCAAGCATCAGGACCGAACGGCCGGGGAGGTGGCCCACCTCTGTGACGCCGAGGCCGACGATGGCGCAGGTATCGCTCCTCACCCGTCGCGCCTCCGCCCGCTCACTCTCTGAGGAAGGAGTCCGGCGGCATCGGCCCCCAGAGGTTCGCCGAGGCCGGCCGGCCCTTGACAGGGTCCCACCGACCTGGTCGATACGTCGACTCGTCTTCGATCCGGTTCGGCTCGCCCAAGACCTCCCAACGGATCCCCCAGGGGTCGAGAAAATATACGAACAAGCCGTGACTGGGCCCATGCCGCCCCGGTCCAAACTCGATGCGGATGTCGTTGGCCACGAAATGGTCCCCGAGACGGCGGATCTCGTCCCACGACGCGATCTCAAACGCGATGTGATGCACCCCGGGAGTCGTGGACCGGACGATGGCCACCGTGGCATGGTCACAGTTGCAGCGCAGCCAATAGAACGTCTCGCTGATCTGATCAGAAAGCCGAAAGTCCATGATGTCCTGCCACCACCGCGATGCCCGCGCCGGCTCCGGACTCTTCACATTGATATGCGCGAGCTTCACGAGGTCGAAGGGCACGCGGCCGGCGGGACGGGGCACAGGCGGCAGGGGAACGGTGAGCTCCACGGCAAAGCCATCCGGGTCACGCAGGCGGACCGCCGGACCGTGCATGCGCTCGAAGTCCTGGGGACCTTGGATATCCAGCCCCCGTGACCGCAGGAGCGCAACCGCGCGAACAAGCGCTGCATCATCGACCACTGCCAGGCCGACGTGGTCGACTCCCGCCGGTTCTCCTGGAGACACGATGACTTCGTGATGGGCAACCGTCGCAGCCCCCCGGGGCAGGCTGCTGAGCCGGATGGCCCCACTGACCCCGTCCCGCCCCGTTTCCCCGAGTCCCAGGGCCCGCCGGTAGAAGGAGGCCGCGGCCTCCGGGTCGGGCACCCGAAGGCTCACGTGATCAAGATGCGTGACCGGGAGCAGTCCGCTCACCAGCGCGTGTCCCTCACCCTCCCCCGATGGCCGAGGGACCACGTTGATCACAGCACCGGTTTCGTCACGAGCCATCACGGTTCGCGCGCGACCTTTGCGGCCCTTCCCGAATCGAAGGCCAGTGTGTGAAATGGCAGCAGCTTGCCATGAGCCGTCGGAACGGGGTCCCGACGAATGACCTTGATCGTCTGTGCCAGCCGCCACATGGGCGGTATCGTGGTGCGTGGCTGTATCTGTAACCTCAGTTCCTCGACAAACCTCGCCAGAACGCGCTCCTCGTCGACCGGTCCCACAGCGGGGCTGACGACAAGGCACAACCTCGTCAGGTGCTCCTCATCCTCCATCTCGAGCAGCTGATAATCGAGGCTCCGGCCCCCGAATTCACGGGGGAGCACTTCCTCGATGACCCGCACGCTGTCGGTCCCGAGCACGGTCACTCCCTCGCCGGTGAGCTTGGAGAAGCTCATGATGCCCGAGAGGTGCGTGTGCAACCCGAGGGTATCCCAGACACATTCACATCGGCGAACGGTGATGTCACCGAAGTCATCACTCTCGACGTTGAGCATGATTTTCGGGCTGGAAGGGAGCAGGGTCGTCAGGATCAAGGCATCCACAGCTCTGCCATCCGGCAAGGGACGCTTCTCGGACAGGAGCGCAAAACTGTCTGCCTGGAAATGCATATCATCCACTGCCGTCGCCTGCCCGCATGCACACCCCACCGCGCCAGCTTCCGTGATGGAATATCGTGCCCCCACGCGCGCGCCCACGCGGACGATGTCCGCGGACTTCCCCGGCGTCAGTGGCTCCCCACCGACGAGGAAGGCAACCCGTTCTAGATCGACTCCCCGGTGAGCGGCAAGCCCGGCCAGCCGGGTGGCGGTACTCGGACTCGTCAACGCCGCACACCCGCCGTATCGCGCGCGGGCCTCCAGGACGGCATCCAGTACGACGTCGGCATCGGCGAACGACGCGTGCTCAGGATAGGCCACGCGCACTCCGCGCGCCATGCCGATGATCTGTCCGACGCGAAACATCACGCGGTGCCGACGCGACACCGATTCTGGTGATGGCTTCGTGATGGAGAACCAGCGCAGCAATGGTCGTCCCATATGGGCCAGCGCGAGCCACCACATCAGGCCGCCACCATGACTGACGGCAGGCATCCAGATGATGGCGGGCCATGAACCGGCCCCCAGCGCCTCAAGGGCCAGGTACCACGCCGGCGCTCGCTGGTCGGCGACGTAGTCGAACGACGCTGGCACCCGCGACCCCCGGCTCCGTGTGCCGCCTGTTCGCGCGACAAACGATGGCACGGTCCTCGGGTTGTCCAGATCGCCCTCGGTACACTCGAACCGAAGACCATCGCGCTGAATGGGTCTCTGCCCCTTGAACTCCTCGTGGCTGAGGTAGACGCCCGTGGCCCGCAGCGCCTCGAGCGCCGACTCCAGCCCACGGCGTCGCACGGCATCAACCAAGGCGTCATATGACCACCCTGCCCACTGCAACAGCCGGAGATATGGGCTCGCGGGATTCTGCCAGATCGTCTCCCGGGCCGTTCGCAAAAATAGCTCGTCCCGGACCGCCAGTCGATCGCGGATCTGCGCCTTGGCCTGCTCAAGCGTGAGGGGCCGGAAAATGTGCCGGACCAGCCCTCGGGCCACACGCACATGCGCGCCGAGATCGGCCGGGGCCGGAAGGCTCATGCGGTATCTCCGTCGAGCCGGTCGTACCCGAAGCCGTCGCGCGCGGTCAACAAACGCAGTCGCGCCCTGAAGAGCCAGAACCCGTCACTCTGAATCACGGGGTACCGCCACATCCTGGAGAGATCGAGCGCACGGTAGGGGTTCTTGGCGGGCCCCCCAAGTGCGACCGTGTCATACCGTGAAGCCACCAGGGCGTGCGTCGCAGGCGCCCACCGTCCCCACGGGTACGCGAAATGCTTTGGGCGAAATCCCAGCCGCGCCTCGATGAGCCGATCGCACTCATCCAGCTCGCGCCTCGCCTCTTCCAGGGATAACCGGGACAGGTCGGCGTGCGTATGCGTGTGCGCCCCGATGGTCATCAGTCCCGAGCCGCCCATCTCGGCAAGCTGATCCCAGGTCAGGGGCCGGGGTCTTTCCGCCGGGTCCATGGCGCGGTAGGCGCCAAAATCGAAGGGCCGTCGCGCCTCGAGATACATGGCAGGAACATAGATCGTTGCGGGGAGGCTATAGCGGTGGAGAATCGGATACGCCAGATGGTATGTCCCCTGGTGGCCGTCATCAAAGGTGATGGCCACGACATCCCGCTGCGCCGGCGGCCCGGACCCGTTCATGGAGATCCTGACCACGTCGTCGAGGGATACGACCCGAACGTGCCGACGGAGATAGTCCATCTGGCGCTCGAAGAGTCCGACGGCGACATCGATCTCGCTGCGGGTGCTGCCGCCGACGCGATGATAGAGGAGCACCACCACTCCGGGTCTCTGCTCGCGGCGCAGGGCATGATATGGAAGCGCCCCCCACCGGAACAGGCTACGAGCAAGCCGGGCCTCACCTTTCAACCAGTCGCGAACGCGGTGCGTCACGCCCGGGGTCCGGACCTCGCCGGCAGATAGGCCAGCCACATGAGTATGAAGGGGAGCAACTGCGCCCGTTGCCGCGCGATGATCGCGAAATTCGAAATAGCGGAAAAGAAGAACGCAAAGAGCAAGACGTAGGTGACCGACATCAAGAGGAAGGTATCGCGTCGCGCGCCGACGATTGCGGCAATCACGCTCCGCCGACGCCACGCGACTAGCGCGACCAGCAACACACCCTCGGCCGCAGAGATTTGCGCGAACAGGTTACCTGCCTCCCACGGGTATGGGCGAAAGAAGACTGTCGCAATCCCGTCGGCAAGCGCCACCGGGTTGTTGGGCATCCCCCGCTGGATTATCGACCTGCCGCGCGCGGTGGTCTCCTGACGCGCTTCGATGTAGCTCAAGACGCCCTCCCCCGAAAGCTCCTCGAGCTGGATAAAGTCCGCGGATGTTTGCACCACGACAAAAGCCAGGACGGCGACGATCGCGGTCGCCATCCCCTTGACTACCGGCGTCATCAAGCCGGCGCGGATTGGCCGCAGTAAATATCCGGTCGCCAGAGCCACGCCGGCCATCGCCGCGACGTGCGGCCGGATGAAGAGGACTCCCGCCAGGCCGCCGGCGGCCATCAGCCAGCCTCTGAAATCAGGGCGCCGCATGACGATCGCCGCGCCATAGGTCATCAGGCCGAGAGAGAAGCAGACCAGTGCATCTTTCCCCAAACTGCTGGTCCAGAGCAGCATCGAAGGATAGAGCAAGATCAGCAACGCGTACAGCCGGCGATTGCCGCCGGGAAACGCGACGGTGAACGCTTTGTAGAAGAACAGCATCCCCATCAGTCCCAGCCACGCCCAGAATACAAATGCACCAACAAGGGTTGGGCCGACAAATGCGTAATAAATCCCGGTCAACAGCTGGACCAGCTGCGTGCTATAGTACTTGTCCATCTGGGGCAGACCGCTCCTCAGGATCGCATCGGCCAGGCGCTCACCCGATTCGTGGTACTGCAAGGCATCGGCAACCCCGCCGTACTGGACGAGGACGAACCAGAGGCGAAAGACCACGGCTCCGAACTTGAGGATGAGACTCGCCACCAGCACACGAAACAGCCACGCACCATGCGGATCGTCGCGAATGGCCAGGCGAAAGATGACGAGGGTGACGAGGGTGACGATGGCGATGACGCCAGCGGCACGAACCCCCTCAGCATCCTGGGCGGCCACGGCGATGCCAACGACGGCGGCCATCGTCACGAAGAGGAGCGCCGTACCTAGAACCCACGGAGAGTCTGACCGCGTCCGCACGACGCGATGACCGATCATCAAAACACCTCCAGATCTCCCAAAGAGAGTCGCCAGCTTGCCGGCGAGCACGGGTCGCGCGCGACGTCCGCCGGTCGCAGCGGACGGACCGTAAAGTGTGGTCCCCGTCGCGGGATGGGGACAAAGCCCAGGGCCAGGAGCACGCGCCGGTGGGGGGTCGCCCAGCTGCAGTGCGCCACCGCATAGTCGGCGTCCACGGTGCGCAGGAGCTCGTGCAGCGCGCGGCGGCCTGCCGCAGGGTCGCCGATGAATAATTCCGTGATAGCCAGCTCCCCCAGGCCGCGGCGGCGTGTGAGGCGGCAGATCACTGCAGCCTTTAGCCCGCCGTCGCTAACCCAGTGAGCCCCGTAACGCAGCGATGGAGCCATCGCGTACCGCCAGCGCAGAAAGGCGACCGACCGCGCCGTTCGAATACCGGAGGCCAGGCTGGTGTCGTCGCGCACAATCAGCTCGGCCAGGGGGTTCTCCAGCCGCAGCAGCTCGTCGACGGGTCGGGCGACACTCACTCCTGTCATGCTTCCGTCAGAACCGCCGTCGGCCTGTGCCCCCCGGGGCGTCAGGAAGGTCTGGCCGATGCGCAATGGTCTCAGCGGACGGACCATCACGGTCGTCCGCCCCACATGGGCCCAGCCCAGCTTCAGATACCCTGGAAGGCTGAACCGGTTCGGCGTATTGAACACGAGGTCCATGCCCGCGGCGTGCGCGCGCTCGAGGCATGCCGCCGTAAGCCGAGAGAAGATCCCCATGCGCTGATAGCCGGGGTGGGTGGCGGTGTCCACGGCGCGAACTGCGTGCATGGTCCGCCCGCCAGCGCGGAACTGCCACCGGAGGAATGCGCGAAGCCCGAGAATCTCCTGGCCGTCTGCGACCAGCAGCAGCGACGGCCCAAAGGGATTCTCCAGGTGTTTCCACCGGAAGAATCGCGTCGAACGCTCGAAGGTCCGGCCGGCGCCAAGCGCGCGATTCAGCAAGTCGAGTACCCGCGGCTCGTCAGCCACTCCGTACTCGCGGATGGTCACGGCCGAGGTCACGCGTCTACCTCCCGCATCGTCTCGGCGTAGAGCAGCTCCACCGCGTGGACCATCTGTCGAACTCCATACCGGCTCCTGGCGCGCTCCTGCGCGGCCACCCCCAACTTCCCGCGCAGGGCAGGCTCATCGAGTACTGTGCTGATCCCCTCTGCCAGGGCGCGCGCGTCTCCCGATGGGACAAGCACGCTGCTGGTCTCATCGGTGACCTCAGGAATACCACCGGTCCGGGGGACCACGCTCGCCTTTCCCAACGCCATGGCCTCAAGCAGCGTCACCGGGAGGCCTTCAAACAACGACGAGAGAACGAAGACATCGGAGGCCGCCAATAACCGAACCGCATCCGCACGGAACCCGGTGAACACCACCGTCCCATTCAGGCCGAGACGATTCGCTTGGGCCCGCAGGCGGTCGTCGAGTGGACCCTGGCCAATGAGGAGAAACCGTGCATTGGGGTGGCGCGCGAGCACTCGCCGGGAGGCCTCAAGCAAGAACGTGTGCCCCTTCTTGGGGGTCAGATTGCCGATCGTGGTCACCACGAGCGCATCGGGGGGGAAGCCGAACTCCCGCCGGACGGCTGAGGCGTCGGCGACGATCGTGGCCAGGGTCTCCACATCGACGGCGTTCTGCACTGTCAAGATCCTGGGGCGGCCATTTGCGTAACCGGTGATCGCGCGCCGCACTTCGTCCGACACGGCGATGACGATGTCGTTCATCCTATACGTCTGGCGGTTGAGCAGACGGGTGAGGAACGCGTATCGTTGCGGCAGGTTGTGCTCGGTGTAGACGACCCGCGGCACGCGGGCCAGTCGGGCCGCGACGCGTCCCCAGATGCCAGCAACGGGAAGATGCGCGTGGACGAGATCGATCCGCTCTCGACGAAGGAGGGTGATCAAGCGCATCAGCACCCTGGGATCGCCAGGGTGGCGCATACCGAGACAGTACACGGGCACGCCAGCCTCAACGAACGCAGGCACCAGCGCGGCCTTCCACGGCAGCAGGTAGCCCACATGGTAGTCATAGCGATCGCGATCGAGATACGGCAGGGATGCCTCGAGGAGCCGCTCGGCGCCACCCACACCCAACCCCTTGATCAGCACAAGGATGCGGGCCCGATCCGCCATCCTACTGCCCTCCCGCCCGACCGTTCAGCACTCCGATATACGCCTCGGCATACCTCGCGGCAATCGCAGCGATCTCGTAGGATCGACACGCGGCGCGGGCTGCCTCGCCCATCGATCGGCGCATACCGGCATCCTGCACGAGCCTGAGCACCGCCGCCTGCAGCGCTGGTTCGTCCCCCGCCGGCACGAGCAGTCCGGTCGTTCCGTGCCGTACAACCTCACCGATGCCGCCGACATCGGACGCCACGACCGGCAACCCCGAGAGGCCCGCCTCAACGACGACGGCGGGCATGCCCTCAGTGAGACTGGGGAGGATCAACAGATCAGCCGCGGCCAGAAGGTCAGGGACATCCGAGCGCACCCCGGCAAACCACGTCTCCGCGGAAAGACCCGCGCCACGCACCATGCGCTCGACGGAGGACCGTTCGGGGCCCTCCCCCACGATCCACAGCCTGACTGGCACCCCTGCGGCCCGCGCTGCCGCGGCGGCGCGGACTACGGCTCCGTGGTTCTTTTCACTCGTCAGGCTCCCCACGTGGATCATGACCGCGTCCGTGGACGACGTCGATGCTTCGATGCGAATCCGCGCCCGTGCATCGGCCGGGCGGGTGAGAAACGGCCGGGCATCAACGCCGTTGGGAATGACCGTCACCTGTTGTGCGGGGAGGCCAGCCTCCTCGATCAACTCGGCGCGGGCGCGGCGGCAGACCGCCACGACGAGGTCGGTCTGGCGGAACCACCACCGATACGCAGCGAGCCGGAGCGGATCACGCCTCCAGAACGAGGGCATGCCGATACTCCGGTACACCAGGCGCCAGCGTCCCCCGCCGATGCGCCGGGCCGTGGCAAGGTACTTGAGCGTGGCGGCCCCATTCGCCTGAACTATGGGACAACGCGACGCCTCAATGTGGTGAGTGATCTTCTTCAGCACAGGCCACGCCATCGGGCCCCACGTCCGGCGATTCGCAAGCGTTCCGCGCCACACGTCAGCGGCTTGGGCGGTATGCACAAATTCGTCGTCACCCGGGAAGAGACTCATGATCGTGGACTGCCAGCCCTGCTCGCGGAGCGCGACGGAGAGTTGCAATGCGAACACCTCCGCCCCGCGGCGCTGAGGAGCCTGGATGATCTGGAGAGTTCCCAGGCGCTCAGCCGGCAACACTGGCCTCCTCGGTCGGAGCCAGCAAGCCGTTGGCGACTACGCCGTACAGCGCTTCCAGGCGGCGAATGCTGGCGGTGATGTCGTACTGCTCGCGTACCCAGGCCGCTCCTTCACCGCCCAGACGCGCAGCGTAGGCCGGATCATCAGCCAGTTTGATGATGGCCGCAGCAATCGCCCCCGGCGATCGCTCGTCGACTACGAGGGCGACTCGACCGCTATCTGTCACCTCACACAGCGCCGGGATGCGGCTCACCACCGACGGACGTCCCGCCCCCAATGCCTGGAGCAGAGCGACGCCAAAGCCCTCGGAAATCGATGGAAAGACAAAGACATCGGCGGCTCGAAGCAACGGGTTGACGTCACGACGCTCACCGGCGAGCACAACGTGCTCCTCAAGTTCGAGCTTCGTGATCAACGCCTCCAGGTCAGGACGGAGCCACCCCTCGCCGACGATCGTGAGCCGCGCTTGAGGATAGGCGTCCAGAATCTTGGGCATGGCGGCAATGGCGTAACGCTGACCCTTCTGCGGGACGAGCCGTCCGATGTTCAGGAGTGCGGGGTAGACGGTCGGGCCACCCAGGAGCGCGCGGGCGGCCAGCACATCAGCGGTGGAGAACCGGTTCGGGGCATCGACGACGAGGCCACGTGGAATCACGCTGACCCGGTCCGCAGGAATGGAAAGTTGTCGGACCGCCGAGTCCTTGACCGCATGACTGATAGCCACGAACCAGGTGCCCCACGCGCCGGCAGTGAGTCTGTCTGCGAGATGGACGACCCGCACCTTCCACCGCTTCAGGTGCGGATTCTCTGCAAGCCATTGGGCTTCGTAGGTGGGGCTCACCAGCGAAGTGATCACCGGCAGGTGCAACAGCCTGCCGACGGTGCGGCTGGTGAGAGCCGCGCGATAGAGCGTCGCATGGAGCACTCCCGGGTTGATCTTGCGCACAAGCCGCCACAACCGCCACACGCCTCGAACCAGGTCACGCCGCGGCCCCAGGTCCAGAGAATGTACCTCGATGCCCGAGCTCCGCAAATCCTCTGCGAACCCGGCGGTCTGCCTCAGCGAGCACACTATGTGTCGGAACCGGGTCGGGTCGGCATGCGCGAGAAGCGTGGAGAGCTGGTGCTCGGCGCCACCGGTGCTGAGGCTGTCGATGACGTGCAGGACCGTTACCGGGCCTGCGGGCCGCGGGCGTGGTGATATCTTCGGCCGCACCGCCAGTCTGGCCTGACCATCCCGGCGCGCCATCAAGCGCTCGTACAGCAGTTCATGGGAACGGACCGCGGTGGAGATATCGAAGCGCGAGCGCGCCCATTCCCCGGCGCCCGCGCCGAGCGCCCTTGCCGCGCCAGGGCTTCTCGCCAGATCGATGAGCGCATCACCCAAGGCGTCCGGTGACGCGCTGGGCACGACGCGGGCGACCCGACCTCCATCGGTCAGTTCCTCGACACCCGCAAACTGAGTCGTGACACAGGGCTTGTCCGCCGCCATCGCTTCGACAAGCGCTCCGCCGAACCCCTCGAAGAGTGACGGGAAGATGAAGAGGTCCGCGGCCGCGAGGAGCCCCGGGACATCCCGACGTTCACCGAGCAGGCGAATCCGATCGGCCTGCCCGGTCGAGCGCGCGAGGCTCTCCAACTCACCGCACATCGGTCCCTCGCCGGCCACCGCCAGTAGGGCGCCGGGATACGCCTGCGCGACGCGGGCCATCGCCTGAATCGCGTATCGGTGCCCCTTCTGCGGGACCAGACGACCGACACTCAGCACGACGGGATAGTGCCTGTCCCATCCCAGGTCCCTGCGCAGGGCTGCAACCTGGTCGGCCGGCGGCGGAGCGATCTGGTCGAGTGGCAACCCGCGCGGGATGATCGAGATCCGGTCCTGAGGGATCCCTAGATGGCGGATCGCGGAAGCGCGCACGGCCAACGTCACGGCCACAAACCATGTGCCCCACAACCGGGACGTCACACCATCAAGACCGCGTGCAATGGCGACCTTCGTCGGTGTGAGCCTGGGATTGTCGCGCCGCCACTCTGGCTCGTAAATCGTATTCACTAATGTGGTGACGACAGGTTTCCCCAAGAGGCGCGCCGCCGTGCGCCCCAGTACACTCGCCCAGTACAGGGACGTATGGACAATGTCGGGTGTGACGTCACGCATGACATCGCGGAGCTCGACCAGGGTCCGCGTGGTCTCGTGGCGCGGAGAGCGATGGAGCTCGTAGACGGGGATTCCCGCCGCGCGAAGTGTGGGCCCGTGGCGGTCCGCATCCCGCAGCGCGCAGACCGCATGCTGGAACCGCGTGGCATCGGATCGGAGCAACATCAGGGTCAGCTGCTGCTCCGCGCCGCCCGTGGCCAGACTATCAATGACGTGGAAAACCCGAATCATCGTGCACGCATGCCGCGCGCCCACGCCTTGACCGGCGCCGGCAGAGCCGATATCGCCGCCAGCCGCGCGATATTGTAGAGAAACGTGTGCGTCTCCCAATTCATGACGGTCAATCGCGGGAGAACATACCTCCGTGAGGCTGATGT
Source organism: bacterium (assembly GCA_050694895.1). GTDB lineage: Bacteria > Sysuimicrobiota > Sysuimicrobiia > Sysuimicrobiales > Humicultoraceae > JBQTJP01. The sequence goes on from JBOGSE010000219.1 coordinate 32,551, forward strand.
ACACAGCGAGCGGTTTATCGTCACGGCCCCCAGAAAGCCGGCCGATTCCACGGCCGCGCACACTCGCGCATCGAACCTGCCAAACGGGTAGGCGAATGAGACTGGCGCAACACCAAGCCGGGCAGCGATGAGGTCCCGAGATGACTCAACCTCGTCGCGTAACCTCGAGTCCGACACCTCAACCAGGGACGGGTGAGAACAGGAATGCGCCCCGAACGACACACCTCGCCCGAGCATCGCGCGGACCTGATCCCATGACAGAGGCCGTTCATCCTCGGGCACGATCGGAGCGATCTTCCCCAAGAGCTCGCACCGCTTGTGCCTGTCCATGCCGCCCAGGAGCTTCTTCAGCCTCTGCAGGGACTGCGGCGCGTTCACGGGTATTCCGAGCGCGAGATCCCCATTGAGCTCGACGGGCAGCGGAAGCGCGTGCTCCATCGTCGCCTGAAGCAATCGCGCCGCACCATCCCACAAGAACGGCACACCGTGCTCGATGTGGTCCGTTATCAGGAAGATCGTGGCGGGAATGCCCATCCTCGATAACACGGGAAAGGCATGGAGGTAGTTATCCGCGTAGCCGTCATCAAAAGTGATCGCGGCCTGGCCGGGGCGGACGTCTCCGTCGAGGAGCTGGGCGAGCAGTTCGTGGAGGGGCACGATGGCAAAGAGTCGAGCCAGAACTTCCAACTGCCTTCGAAAGCGCTTCACCTCTGCCGTCAGACCCGGCCCACTGACGGCCCCCAGGGGGCCGCGGTCGAGCGCCGGAAGGACGCGGTGATAGCCCAGAATGAGCGATCCGTGCACGAGCCTCATCGCGAGCCACCAATGATGGTGTTAGCGCACCGGACGGCCGGGTGAGTCATCTCGCGAGGGAGTGTGGGTGCCATCAAACTCCCAGCGCGTAGGGATTTGCAGGAGAGGCGGTTTCCATTCGTGAGGCGCACCAGTGAGGCTCGTGGCCACCTGGCGCGTTCCGGTTATCGCGAACACCGCCATCGGCTGCCACGGAACCTCCTCCCCGTACTCCGGAAGCCGTAAGATCTGCGCCCACACCTGATACGTTCTCGCCGCGAGCGGCAGCGCCTGAAACGTGCATCGGACGACCCCTCGGCCCGACAGGACGAGTTCTCGCTGTTGACCGTTCGACTGGGCAACCGATAGCGTTGTCTGGTCGCCGTCCACGATCCTGAAGACAATCTGCGACGGCAGGTGTCCCTCTCGCACCCGATAGTGCAGGGCCACTGTGATGTCCTCTCCGGGTTCAAACTCGGGCCGTTCAACCCCCTGCGCGTCCGTCACAACCACCCGTTCGACCTCGAGCGCGCCGACCGATTTCACACCGCGGCGGGCCACCATCAGAAACTCCCGCTCGACCGACGTATGGTAGTGAGGCACAACCTCGTGACTCGGCCCATCTTCTTTGATCCGGCCTTCGCTGATCCACACCACACGCGGGCATACCTGCTGGATCGCGTGGAGGTCGTGGGAGACAAAGATGACGGTTGTACCCGCGTCCCGCAGCGCACGCAGCTGAGCCATGCACTTGCGCTGAAACGCCACATCGCCGACCGCCAGGGCCTCGTCCACCAGCAAGATGTCCGGATCGAGATGGGCAGCTACGGCGAACCCCAGTCGGACCTTCATGCCTGAGGAATAGCGTTTCACGGGCATGTCCAGGAAGTCATACACCTCGGCGAAATTGACGATGCGGTCGAACTTGGCCTTCGTCTCGCGCTGGGGAAGGCCGAGCATCGTCCCGTAGAGGTAGATGTTCTCGCGGCCAGTGAGGTCCGGCGTCAGGCCGGCGCCGACATCAATCAGGGCGCCCACCCGGCCTCGAACCTCGACGAGACCCAGGGTAGGATACGTCACGCCGGCAACGATCTTGAGCAGGGTGCTCTTTCCCGCCCCGTTGTCGCCTATGACGCCGAGTGCTTCGCCTTCCTCGATGTCGAGCGTGAAGTCCTTCAGCGCCCAGAAATGCCCCTTCCTTATCGCTCCGCTGCGCGCACGCAACCATCCAAATCGCTCTGCGACGATATCCTGAAAGGTTTGGCGTATCGACGCCCGGATACGATACCGTTTCGAAAGACCCACGCATCTCACCGCGCGCATCGGGTTCGCCTATTCCGACTGATTTCGAGCGGGTGGCCGCGAGGGTCTTATGAGAGGCGACAAGGAGGCTTCGATTACTAAATCACGTCTGCGAAATTGCGCTCGGCCCGCTTGAACACCGTGTAGCATGCAAGAAAGAGCCCAACCATGCTGATCCCCAGGGCGCCCACCAGCCCCACATCGGGCAGCGTCCCCTTCAAGACGACGTCGCGATAGCCCTGGATCAGGATCGCCATGGGATTCAGCCCCAGATAGAAGGGCCGCAACCACTCCGGCACGCTGGTGGAAGAGTAGACGACGGGGGTTGCGAACATCCAGACCTGGAGGAGAAGGGGGACGACGTACCGGACGTCCCGATAGTAAACCTGAAACGCCGCAAAGACGAGCCCCACGCTGGCCATGAACAGCACCTGGATCGCGAGGAGCGGAACCACGAAGAGCACGGTCCATGACACCGCCACGCCGTAGTAGAGGAGCAGCCCGGCAAACACCGCCGCGGAGATTAGGAAATCGACGCCCTGCCCAAGGATCGAGGCCCACGGAAGGATCTCCCTGGGAAAGGCGATCTTGCTGACGAGTTCATTGTTGACCGCGATGCTTGCCGTCGACGTCGTGATGACCGACGAGAAAAACGTCCATGGCAATAGACCCGCATAGACGAACACAGGATAGGGAAGTCCGTCGCTGGGGATCTTGGCGAATCGGCCCAGAAAGACACTGAAGACTCCCATCAGCAGCACCGGCGGCAGTACGGCCCACAGCACCCAAAGGATCGTCTGTCTGTATCGCAGTTTCAGGTCACGCTGAGAGAGGACGAACAAAAACTCCCTGTAGGCGATCACGCGCCGGAGCTGCTCGATAATCCTGGGCCGGTACTCACTCGAATATACGACCGTTGCCCGCGCGACCGCCAACACCCTCACCCCTCAATCGACCTCAGGTCTTCGCCTTTCGGACCCGGCGCGCCCGTGTACCAAGCTGTACGCAATTGTCCGTCGGGAGGACGACGCCGACCAGAGGCATCGACTCGTTACAGGCGAACGATCTTATCCTGCCCCTCAGTGACGCCGCGTGTGGCGTTGCGGGTGTCGAGCACGAGCCTGGCGTGCCGGACGATCCAACGGAAGTCAAAGCACGAATGGTCGGCCACGATTAATGCGCAATCAGCGGCGCGCAGCGCAGCCGGCGTCAGCGGCCGGCTCCGAAACACGCGGCCATCGATCGAAAGTTTTGGGATGTAGGGGTCATGATAGGAAACCTTCGCGCCATGTTGGATCAGCAATTCCATGATCTTGAGCGCCGGCGATCCTCGCGAGTCGTCCACGTCGCGCTTGAACGTCACCCCCACCAGCATCACCCGAACCGCCGGGTGACTGTTCCGCTTTCCGTTCAGGGCCAGCAGCGTCTTGGTGACGACGTGATACGGCATCTCCTCGTTGACCCGAGCCGCCAGCTCGATGAAGTCCATGTGGAAATCGTACTCGCGCGCCTTCCAGGCCAGATAGTAAGGATCGACTGGAATGCAGTGGCCGCCGACCCCCGGGCCCGGGTGGAACCGCAGGAAGCCGTAGGGCTTGGTGGCCGCCGCCTCCACGATCTCCCAAATGTCCAGCCCCATGCGGTCGCATAGCATGGCGAGCTGGTTGACCAGGGCGATGTTGACGTTACGAAAGACATTCTCCAGCAGCTTCGCCATCTCGGCTGCGGCGGGAGACGACACCGGCATCACGGCTGGCCCCAATTGCTCAAACACCCGA
>JBOGSE010000220.1:0-3651 GCA_050694895.1 bacterium
CATCTACACCAACGCCGACCAGATGCTGGTGGAGACGCGCAGCCTCATCAAGGCCGTGCGCGAGGATCCCAAGAAGTACCTCACCATTCGTTTCAAGATTTTCTGAGGAGAACAGCGACCCGCAGTCTTATTCCAACATCCGGAGAGGATATTTGTGATGCGAGTATTGCGAATCTTGCTTTGCCTGTGTGCGCTGGCTGCTGTGGCCTTTGCCCAGGGCGGGACGTCCACACCTCGGGCCATCCCCAGTTTCGACCTGGACGCCATGGACACTTCTGCCGACCCTTGCAACGACTTTTTCCAGTACGCCTGCGGCAAGTGGAACGCGGCCAATCCCATCCCGCCGGACAAGACGCGCTGGGGTCGCTTTGACGAGCTGCGCGAACGCAACCGTTACATCCTGCGCGACCTTTTGGAGAAGACTGCCTCTGCCAAAAGCGCGCCCGGCAGCATCGAGCAGAAGATCGGCGACTACTACGGCGCCTGCATGGACGAGGCCGCCATCGAGAAGGCCGATCTGAAGCCCATCAAGAAGCACCTGAAGCTGATTGACGGCATGAAGAGTCCCGCCGACCTCACCCGCGTCATCACCCAACTGCACGACGTGAACGTCAACGCGCTGTTCGGCTTCGGCTCTCTGCCCCAGCTCAAGAACTCCAAGATGGTGGGCGGATGGGCCGATCAGGGTGGCATGGGTCTTCCCAACAAGACCTTCTACACCAAGGACGACGCCAAGTCCGTCGAGATCCGCCAGAAATACGTGGAACACATCGGCAACCTGCTCGCCCTAATGGGTGGGCCCGCGGACAAAGCCAAGGCTGACGCCCAGAAGATCATGGACCTCGAAAGGGCGCTGGCCGAAGTGGCCCAGGACCCGGTCACCCGCCGGGACATCCGCAACCTCGACCACTGGATGAAGCGCGAGGACTTCGCTGCTCTGGCGCCGTCGCTCAACTGGACCATGTACCTCGAGGGCATCGGCGCGCCCGCCATGAGCGAGTTCAACGTCGCCAATCCCGAGTTCTTTAAGGGCATGGAGGCCGCACTCAAGAGCACGCCGCTCGACGTCATCAAGACCTACCTGCGCTGGCGGACCGTCACCCTGGCTTCACCGTTCCTGCCCAAGCGCATTCGCCAGGAGAACTTCAACTTCTTCCAGAAGACGCTGCAGGGCGCCCAGGAAATGGAAGACCGCTGGAAGACCTGCACCGATGCCGTGAACGGCGACCTGGGCGAGGCGCTGGGGCAGAAGTACGTGGAGCAGACCTTCGGCACTCAGGGCAAGGAGCGCACCCTGAAGCTGGTGCACGCGCTAGAGAAAGCCTTGGAGCGCGACATCCAGGAAATCGCCTGGATGGGCCCGGAAACCAGGAAGAACGCCCTCGAAAAACTGCACGCCATCACCAACAAGATCGGTTACCCCGACCAGTGGCGCGACTACTCCCGGCTCACCATCAGCCGCAAGGACCCGATGGACAATTCCCTCAATTCCAATGCCTTCGAGAACCGCCGCCAATTGGCCAAGATCGGCAGGCCGGTGGACAAGCGCGAGTGGTTCTTCACGCCGCCCACGGTCAACGCCGGTTACAGCCCGCTGGAGAACACGATTGCCTTCCCCGCCGGCATTCTGCAGCCCCCGTTCTACGACAACAACATTGACGACGCGGTGAACTTCGGCGCCATCGGCATGGTCATTGGCCACGAACTCACGCATGGCTTCGACGACTCCGGCCGCCGCTTCGATCCCCAGGGCAACCTGCGCGACTGGTGGACCGAGGATGACGGCAAGAAATTCGAGGAACGCGCCGCCTGCATCATCGATCAGTACAACAACTACATCGCCGTGGACGACGTGAAGCTCAATGGCAAACTCACCACCGGCGAGAATGTGGCCGACCACGGCGGTATCCGCATCGCCCTCATGGCCCTGCTCGATACGCTCGGCGGCAACCTGCCGGGCAAGAAAGACGGTTTCACGCTCGAGCAGCGCTTCTTCATCGGCTACGGACAGATCTGGTGCCAGAACGTTACTCCGGAGCGCGCCCGTACTTCCGCCCAGACCGACCCGCACTCCCCCGGCAAGTACCGCGTGAACGGTGTGCTCTCCAACACGCCCGAATTTCACAGCGCGTTCTCCTGCAAGAAGGGCTCGGCCATGGTGCGCGAGAATCCGTGCCGCGTCTGGTGAGATTTTTCTAGCCACAGAGGCCGCAACAACACGCACAAACAAGGGGCGCCCTCAGGCGCCCCTTCTTTTTCCCCCGAAACCGCACGTACCGTTTCTCGCGAAGCGGATCGCTCGAAGCTTCGCTTTCGGAAGGGCACGGCTTCAGTGGGTGTGTGAGAACCATGTCACATGCGCCGCCGAGGCGTGCCGGATGATGGGGTTACGGTTGCATTCCCTCCTGCTTTCGTCGCCCGGGGGAAGCTAGACCCGCTGGCGATGGAACAGATGGCTGAGGTTGTAGGCCAGGGCCGCAAGCGTGAACTCCACCCCTACGCTGGCCAGCCCGCGGGTGCGGAACTGCCGCATCCCGCGTTGTTGCTTGAGCGTCCCCAGCACCGGTTCCACCACCGCCTTGCGCCTGCCGTAGACCGCCCGTCCCACCGGACTGCGCAACTTCTGCCGCATCCGCCGCTGCACCCCGTGTCGCGGTCGGTTGTGCGCCGGGCATTTCTGCCCCGTGTTTAACTCCCGCGCCAGGTTGGAATCCGGCACGTAGGCATCCAGGCCCCGCCGCGCCAACTCGGTCACGTTCTCCAGCGAGAAGAACCCGGCGTCGGCCAGCACCTGTTGGGGAGGAGAGCCGCATTGCCGTTCCACCTCCTCGACCATGGGCAACAGCGCATGCACATCCGTGGCCTCCTGCGTGACCCGTTGCGCCACGATGAAGTGGTCGTCCGAGACCGCCACCTCGGCCGTGTAGCCCAACACGAACCCGCCCCGTTCCCGCAAAAAGCGCGCCTCGGGATCGCTCGCCGAAAGCTTCTTCCGGCCGCTCTTCCGCAGCCGCTCCAGCCGCCGCGGCATCTCCTCCAGCCGGCGTTCCGCCTCCGCCAGCGCCACCTGCATCCCGCTGCCCTCCTCCGGGTCGGCCGCAGCACACGCCTTCTGCCACCGCCGTACCTGCCGCCGCAGCCCAGCCCGCTCCTTGCGCAGCCCCTGCTCCGAATCCATGCGGTCGCGGCTGGCCCAGGCCCGAATGCGAGTCGAATCGATCACTACCCGTCCCAGCCGCGCTCCCCCGCGCTCGCGCACCCACTCCAGCACTTGCGTGAAGGCGTCGTTCAGCGCCCGCCCGTGCCGCCGCCGGAACGCCGACAACGCCCAGTGGTCCGGCCTCGCCCCGCCCGCCAGGTAGCGCAGCGCCAGGTCTTCCTTCACCCGTTGTTCCAGCCGCCGCGCGCTCGTCAGCCCCACCGCATACGCGTACAGCCACACCTTCAGCATCAGCCCCGGATGGTACAGGGGCCCCCCTTCCTCGCTGTAGGCAGCTTCGAACGCGCTCCGGTCCAGCTGCTCCACCACCCGGTGCACGAAGAAGCACAGGTGGTCCGCTCCCAGTTCATCCTTCACACTGGGCGGCAGTAAATAGCCTTGCTCGGGGTTGTAGGGCAGGAATCGTGACATGCCCCCTTGTGCCTCACTTC
>JBOGSE010000221.1:0-3160 GCA_050694895.1 bacterium
TGTAGACATACGTGGCGATCTGCGCGTACGGATCGGTTGCGGTGCGCACGCGGTAGTGCCAGCGCCACTCCAGACAGATCAGCCGTTCGGGGTCCTCGAGCACGCATTCTTGACGCGCCTGCTCATAAGCGTAGGACACCGTGCGGCCGACCGGGTCACGCGCTTGCGCTACATATGTCCAGATCTGCTCGGGCAACGCGGTCGGCGTGACTGTCACGACATTGCCGTTGGCATCACGGATTTCCTGGATCAGGCCGCCCACGTACCGGCGGCTGCCGCCTTTGGGGAGATAGACCATAGGCGTCCCATCTTCCGTGCACTCTGGCGCGGCCAACGGCCGCACCTGTGTGCGTGTGGCAGGGCGTGCCCGAGGAGTCGGGTGCGGACCGGGCTGCGGCCGAATGATGCGCCGGCGTCCCGGGCGGGTCGGCTGCGCCTGAGGCTGCGTCCGACGGACCGCTCCTCCGCCCGGCGGCCCCTCCGGCGTTCCGGGCACGCAGGTGAAGTGAATTTCCATGGTGGCCGCGGTGCCGATCGTCGTGGTGTAGACATCCCACCGGTTACTGCTGTCGGCGCTCCACCGAGTGTATGAGTAGGTGAATCTGGCCCGGTTCCCGTCGGGCTCACGCAATCCCACCCCTGAGGTGGCCGTGCCGGCCAGGTCCATGTGCTCGTTAAACTGCCAGCCGCCCGACGACGAGGATGAATACGAGGGGGTGTTGGTGTACGACCGCACGAGGAGCGGAGTGCGGCCCGGTCCCCAGATGTCCACCACGCGCACAGTTGGGTGACCGTCCCGCACATCGACGTCGACCGTGATCTCGTCGATGGCTTTCTCGGTTTTCTGGGCGAACGGGTCTTCGGGAACGGGCAAGGGCGGCGGCGCAGCCTGCGCGTACGCCGGTGGCGCAAGATCGGGCAGCAGCGAGACGGCGACGAAGACTACGGTGATGGCAAAGGTGAGGCCGACTTTTCCGAACCGCCAAAAGGCACGCACGGAAGGAACCCCCTTCGCAAGCCGATATGAAAGTTTGAGCAGGCGGAATGTCGGTCGCGGCAGCGATGAGGAAGTTGTGCTTCTGTAGACTATTCTTTACACACGAAATCGCTTCGCGTCAAGACGAGAAATACCGGAAGGGCTGACCCCATGCGGCTCGCTCGAGGGTATTTTTACGGCTGGCGGAACTTATCCTGAGGCTTCGGGCTTGGCGCGCAGCCTCGGCAGCGGGGCCTCGGGCCGGGGACGCGCATCCGCCGGCGCCGGCTCTGGCTGCGGGGTGACGGCTGCGGGGGTCTCGGCCACGGCCGCGGTCTCGCCGGCGAAGAGCCGGTCGAGCTGGTCGGCTTCCAGGCTTTCCTGCTCAAGCAGTGCCCTGGCAATACGGTCGAGGGCCTCGCGATTGGCGGTAAGCGCCGCGCGTGCCTGACCGTAGCACTCGTCGATGATCCGCCGGATTTCCTTGTCGATCTCGTAGGCGATCTCTTCGCTGTAGTTCCGGCTCTCGACCAGGTCGCGGCCGAGGAACACAGGGCCGTGTCGCCTGCCCAGCGAGAGAGGCCCAAGCTTGTCGGACATCCCGTACTCGGTCACCATCTTCCGGGCGTGCTCGGTCGCCTGCTCGAAGTCGTTTTGCGCGCCCGTGGTCACTTCTCGGAAGACGAGCTCCTCGGCAACCCGGCCGCCCAGACCGGTGGAGATACGGGCCAGGATCTCCTGGCGCGTGTAGGTGTACTTGTCCTCCGGGGGCGCGTACATCACGTAGCCCAGCGCCATCCCGCGCGGCAGGATGGTCACCTTCTGCGGCGGATCGGCGCCGGGGGTGACTTTCGAGACCACGACGTGCCCTGCCTCGTGAAACGCGGCGAGTTCTCGCTCCCGCGGCGTAAGCACGCGGCTGCGCCGCTGCGGACCCGCGATGACGCGCTCGATGGCTTCGTTCAACTCGGACGCGCTGATCTTCTTCTTGTTGCGTCGCGCCGCGAGGAGTGCCGCCTCGTTGATCGTGTTGGCCAGATCGGCGCCGGAGAATCCCGGCGTACGCTTGGCCAGCGTCTCGAGGTTGACGTCTTCGGCCATAGGCTTGCCCCGCGCGTGGACGTCGAGGATCGCCCGGCGCCCCTTCGTGTCGGGGTTGTCGACGATGATCCGCCGGTCGAACCGCCCGGGCCGCAGCAGCGCCGGATCCAGGATGTCGGGCCGGTTGGTCGCCGCAATCACGATGATCCCGCTGTTGGGATCGAAGCCGTCCATCTCGACCAGCAGCTGGTTCAGCGTCTGCTCGCGCTCGTCGTGACCGCCGCCCAAACCTGCGCCGCGCTGGCGGCCGACCGCGTCGATCTCATCGATGAAGACCAGGCACGGCGCGCTCTTCTTAGCCTGATCGAAGAGGTCGCGCACCCGTGAAGCACCAACGCCCACGAACATCTCGACGAACTCCGAACCGGAGATCGAGAAGAAGGGCACGGCCGCTTCCCCGGCAACCGCCTTGGCCAGCAGCGTCTTGCCGGACCCGGGCGGCCCGACGAGCAGCACGCCCCGCGGGATCTTAGCGCCAAGGGCCTGGAATTTCTTGGGATACTTCAAAAACTCGATGACCTCTTGAAGCTCTTCCTTGGCCTCATCGACGCCCGCAACGTCGGCGAATGTCACCTTGGGCTTGTTGTCGGTGTGCAGTCGCGCCCGGCTCTTGCCGAACGACATCGCCTGATTGCTGCCCGACTGTGCCTGGCGCAGCATCAGCATCCACAGGCCGACGAGCAGGACAATGGGGAGCAGGGTCGACAGGAGGCTCGGCCACAGGCTCGAGCGCGAGCGCGGTTCGACCCTGATGAGCACGCCCTTGGCCTTGAGCAGCTCGATGTACGAGGTGTCTCCCTGCGGGATGTACGTGGTGAACTGCTGCCCGCTCTTCAGGCGGCCGTCGACCTTACCGTCGCCGATCTCGACCTGAGTGACCTGCCCGGCCTGAACCTGCTCGACGAAGACGCTGTAGTCAAGGACCTCGCGAGGGGTACGCCGCCACAGCTGTAGCGCAAACGGAAACGCGACCGCAAGGATAACGGCCCAGACGATGAGGTTGCGGAGATAGCGGTTGGTCACGTGCCTACGATCCTCCGGCGGAGAGCAACTGTTCTGTCCGTCGCGCCCCGATTATATCAC
>JBOGSE010000222.1:0-3916 GCA_050694895.1 bacterium
GCTTCTACCATGAGCATCGGTGCCTCGCACCACTCTCGGAAGGGCCCTCCTCGGTCGCCAAAACTTGCGGAGGGCCCTTGCGCGTACGGACTGGCGGAGACTGCCCCAGAACGCGAAGAAGGGCAACCACTCTCCCGGCTGCCCTTCCCAGGTGATCAGCTTGCTTGTCGCGTCAGGCCGTGCCCGTCCTCATTCCGGATGGCGCCCAACACCACTGAAGGTAGGGACGAGCCACACTTGGTTGCCGCCCGATGCCGCAGATCGGCCCGCCTACTCCGTCATCCTCTTCTCATCGAACTGTTCGACGTCGATGCTGACCGAACCGGAGCCCGGAGACCGTGTACACCGCAGACACATGCAAGGGCTGCGAGCTCACGATCTCCAGGATCCCGATGGTCAGGGGAAGCGGCGAGGAGGGGGGACCGCCCAGAAGTAGCTCGGCCAGCCGCCGGCAGCGTCCATGGTCGCGGTGTGCGGAGGGAGCAAGATGGTCTCCTCCGCCTCCCGCCCACCATGGCGTGGCTCCCTCCCTCGCGGCGCCCCTGCGAGCACCAGCGGAATGACATGCTTGGCGATGCGAGCCTCTTGCTCGGTCGCGTTGTGGATGTTGATCTCGGTCGCATACCTCCCTGGGGCCACCGGGTCGTCCCCGCACTTCGAGTCGCCCTGGGTCCCACAGACGAACTTGACGCCGTAGACATGACGCGCGGGGGCGGGTTGGGGGGTCTTTGGTGACGGGGCCGCGACGACCACCGGCGGGCGCTGCGGCTGCCTTTCTCCAGGTTGCGGATGACCCCACGAGCTGAACGCTTCACCTTCCATACCGTGGCCGGTGCACGGGCAACGAGGATGAGGAACACGCCCGGGCCGACGTCGTGCTCCCTCAGGTAGTCCTCGGCGATCCGGTGCTTGCGCTCCTCCTGGTCACAGTCGATGACAGAGATCCCGATTTCCTTGCCGTAGGCCCGCACCCGTCGGGAGAACCTGCCCGCCATCCGCATGAGATGCGTGTCGTCGAGGTGCTCGTCGTTGTCGTCGTGCAGCCGTCTCCACCAGACTCGGAACCCGCCGGGGTTGTGCCCAAGGGAGAAGTAGGCATTGAGCACCACCCGATCCACACAGTCGTAGCTGCCCCTAAGAAGATGCGCGTACCGCTCGCTGAACTCGTCCATGTCCGCGGACCCTACGATCGCCCGCGCCCAGAACTCCAGTGCTGCCCTGAAGGGGCCACCGGTCCCGAGCGAAGTCTCGGGACCGGGGGTAGCTTGGCTTTAGGCGTCGCCGTCCAGGTGCCTCCGCAAGGCTTTCGCAATCTTGGCCAAATCCTCCGGGGTCGCTGGGTTCCCTCGCTGGATCTCGAACACCGTGGCGTAGGGAACCCCGGCTTGAACCGCTAGTTGATGGCCGGTCCACCCGAGCTTGCGGCGAAGCGTTCGCACGAGCTCGCCTAGTTCTTTGTATAACGCACGGAGCGAGTCGAGGTCGGTATCCGAGACGGCCATTGCTTCCCTCCTCGTATGTTCAGTCCGTGAACCCTGCCGTCACGGAGATCGATCGAAATGAGTTGCAATTCCTCCCTCTGTGGACGCGGGAGGAGACGGCCCGAGAGGATCTGAGCTCGTTTCTCAATTGGGCTGGACGGGCGGCTGGACGGGTGACGACTAATGCTCCTTGTGGCTCGACCACTTCGAAAGAGCGTCGACACGGACCCCGGTTGCAGGACCGCCCACACGCAGGCTGGCCCCCGGCGACGTCGGCGGGATGGCCCCGACGCTGCAGCACGCCGAGGCGATCCCGCGCCTTCCCACGGCCCGTCGGTGAGCTCTCATCACGAGGCAGCGGCGCAACCGGGGCCCGGGGCCGTCTCCTGTCGCGTCCTGCCCCGGAAAGGAAAGAGGGGTGCCTCTGAGCACGGTGCTCTACGTAGGAACCGACGTCTCCCAGGCGGTGAGCTGCACCCAGTTCTTCGACGCCGCCGGCGACGAGGTGGGACGGCGTTTCGAGTCGGCCAACGACCTGCCCGGGGCGAAGGCCCTCGCCGCGGAGGCGATCCTTCGGGCCGACACCCTCGGCGCCGATGAGATCCGCTGGGCGCTGGAGGCCACCAACCTGTTCTGGTGGCACCTGGCGACCTACCTCACCAGCTCGCCGGAGCTCAACGCCCGCGGGCTCAAGCTCTACAGCTTCAACCCCCGGGTGGTGGCCAGGTTCCGGGAGTCCTATCCGGACCTCGGCAAGGACGACTGGGCCGACGCCATGGTGATCGCGGATCGGCTGCGCTTCGGCCGGCTGCCGGCGGAGTGCTACCTCGACGAGCGCTACCAGCCGTTGCAGCGATTCACCCGCTACCGCAAGCACCTGGTGGACACCATCGTGCGGGAGAAGCAGGTGGCCCTCGGCTACATCTGGCTCAAGCTGTCGGGCTACGAGCTCGAGGAGGACGGCCACACCAACACCTTCGGGGCGACCTCCCAGGCCATCCTGGAACGCTACCTCACGCCCGACGAGATCGTGGCGACCCCCTTCGAGGAGCTGGCCAGCCTGATCGCCACCGAGAGCCGGGGACGAGCCGATGCCGACGCGGTCGCCCGGGCGGTCCAGCACGCAGCCCTGCGTTCCTACCGGCTGCCGGGCCGCATGGTCGAGCCGGTGACCCTGGTGCTCTCCTCGTCGTTGGCGACCATCCGCACCCTCACCGCCCAGCTGAAGCCGCTCGCCAAGGCGATCGCGACCGAGCTGGAGGCCGCACCGGCGCAGACTCTGCGGACCATCCCCGGGATGGGCCCGGTGTTCACCGCCGGAATCGTGGCCGAGGTGGGCGACGTCACCCGCTTCGCCGATGAGGAGAAGCTGGCCAAGTTTGCCGGTCTCACCTGGCGGCGGTACCGGAGGGGGGAGTTCGAGGGCGAGGTCCGCCACCTCACCAGGACCGGGAACCGCTACCTGCGCTACTACTTGATGGAAGTGGCCAACTCGGTGCGTCGGCACTGCCCGGAGTTCGGTTCCTACTACGACAACAAGTACGCCGAGGCGACCCGCCACAAACACAAGCGGGGCGTCGCCCTCACCGCCCGGAAGCTGGTGCGGCTGGTCGACTCCATGCTGCGGAGCGGCCAGATGTACCGGACCTCCGGGGCTCGAAAGGCGTCGTAGCCGATACCGAGCCGAGATTTCTTCCCGGCTTCGGCGGGATTCCTCCGAGGTCTGTTCCCTCACGGCCTACTCCTGGAAATCTCGACTTGACTTTCACCGCAGGTCTAACAAGTGTGTTGGCTGACCAGCGACGCTCGCGACCCGGCCTGCGGGATAGGGATGTATTCGTTCCTCGCCGGCGAGTAGCCCTCCAGCGTAACCTCAATCTCAGCGTCGTTCGTCCACGACTCCCCGACGAATCGGTCGTCGTAGCACGTCCAGGTGGTCACGAAGTTCGTACTAGTGACCGGAACCGGCCGTTGCTGGGGATCGGGCGGGACGAAGTAGAACGGGTAGATCGTATCGGCGAAGGTCGTGCTGGAAGTCGCGAGGAACGTGCCGGCCGTCAGGATCCGAACATGCGTCCAGTTGGTGGTATCGGGCACAATCCACAGGTCGATTTGACGCTTGGCGTACCAGGCGCAGGGACCGTCGCCCTCCGGGTCCGTCACAAGAGAGTCTAACACGACGTTGAGCGTGCCGATTCGGGCGTTGCGGGGTTGAGTCAATAGACCCCAGCAGGGCACGATGTTGATCGTTCCCTTGAACACGCCAAGTAGACCAACCCGGTGTCAGCGCCGACCCAACGCAGCCGATGCGGAACCTGTCAAGCACAATGAGACACGGGCTCGTCAGTTCTTCTGTGCGTCGTTACCGATCGTGGGCTCGTTGATCCACGCCACCGTTGGCAGCTTCGCCAGCTCAGGCCGGCGGTGGCGGAACC
>JBOGSE010000223.1:0-10522 GCA_050694895.1 bacterium
GCAGTTCGCGGCGTTTATGGGCAACGTGCTGCGCGGCGACTTCGGCCGGTCCGTGCGGTCGAAAGCGCCGGTGACGATCGAACTTCGGGCGCGCATCCCCAACACGATTAGCCTGACGCTCGCGGGCTTGGTTGTCGCCGTCGGGGTCGGGGTGAGCGCGGGCGTCATCTCGGCCGTCCGTCCCTACTCGGTGATCGACACGGCGGTGATGCTAGTGGCGCTCGCGGGCCTCTCGATGCCGGTGTTCTGGTCGGGTCTGATGATGATTCTCGTGTTCGCGGTCTGGCTGGGCTGGCTGCCTGCCGTCGGCACCGGCACACCCGTGCACCTGATCCTGCCGGCGGTGACGCTGGGGATGGCGACCGCGGCGATCATCGCGCGGATGACGCGGTCGAGCATGCTGGAGGTGCTCCGCTCGGATTACATCCGCACGGCCCGGGCCAAGGGCGTCGCGGAGCCGGCGGTGATCAACCGCCACGCGTTTCGCAACGCCCTGATTCCGGTCATCACCGTGGTCGGGCTGCAGATGGGCACGCTGCTGTCCGGTGCCGTGCTGACCGAGACCGTATTCGCGTGGCCGGGCATTGGTCGCCTGCTCGTGGAGGGCATCCTCACCAGGGACTACCCGATCGTGCAGGCGGCTGTGCTGGTCGTCGCGCTGGCGTTCGTGCTGGTGAACCTGGTCGTCGACGTGCTCTATGCGGTCGTCGATCCGCGCATCCACTATGACTAGTGTGGTTGAGTCCACCCTGCGCGCCGATGGTCCACCGGCACGTCTGGGCGTGGCGTGATGGCCACCGTAGCGTCGATCACGCCAGCGGGGCCCATCCAGGCGACGCGCACCCGCGCTCGCATGGTCTGGGGGCAGTTCCGGCGCAACCGAGCCGGGCTGATCGGCCTGGCGATCCTGACGCTGTTTATCGTCGCGGGCCTATTCGCGCCGGCCCTGGCGCCGCACGATCCCTATGAGATCGCCCTCGAAGCGGGTCTGAAGAAGCCGAGCGCCGCATTCTGGCTTGGTCAGGACGAACTGGGCCGGGACCTGCTCAGCCGCATCATCTACGGTGCGCGCCTCTCGATGGTCATCGGCATCATCGCGGTCGCGATCGGGGTCGGTTTCGGCGTGCCGATCGGCGCGCTCTCCGGATACTTCGGCGGCTGGGCGGATCTGCTGACACAACGCGTGATCGATATCATGCTGGCCTTTCCCGGGATCTTGCTGGCGATCGTGCTCGTGGCGATTCTGGGTGTGGGGTTGCCTCAAGTGATGGTGGCGGTGGGCATTGTCTCGATCCCGACCTACGCGCGTCTGGTGCGCGGTCAGGTGCTCGCGATGCGCTCGCAGGAGTTTGTCGACGCGGCCCGGGCGCTTGGCGCGACCAGCAGCCGCATCATCTGGCGGCATGTCCTGCCAAACACCCTGGCCGTAATCATCGTGCAGTCAACTCTGCAGTTTGCCTCGGCGATCCTGTCGGCCGCGGCCCTCGGATTCCTGGGATTGGGCGCCCAGCCCCCCGCCGCCGAGTGGGGCTCGATGCTCAGCAACGCGCGCCAGTACATTCGGCTCGCCCCGCACAGCGTCACCTTTCCGGGCGTCGCGATCATGCTGACCGTGCTCGGCTTCAACCTCCTTGGCGACGCCGTGCGCGACGCGCTCGACCCCCGCATGCGCGTGTAGTCACCGCGGCCACTCAGTCTGGACCGAGTGACAGAGCGGGCGGGGATGGTTTGACATGCGCGATAACGAATTCTACCATTAGAATTCGTGCGGTCCGGCGCGTGCGCCGGATCAGCCTGGCGGGATCGCCCGAGGGAGGTGGGAGGTGGAACCGGTCGGACACCACTATGTCGCCGAGGCGTCGGGGTGCGACCCCGAGATCCTCGGCAGGGTCGATAAAGTTGAGCAGATTCTTGTCCGCGCGGCGGCGGTGGCAAATGTCACGATCTGGTCGATCTCCTTCCACCGCTTCGCACCCAACGGCGTGTCCGGTGTCGTCGTCATCTCGGAATCCCACCTGTCGGTGCATACCTGGCCGGAACTCGGCTATGCTGCCCTCGACATCTTCACGTGCGGGGACGGTGCAAAGCCCGAGGCCGCGGTCGAGTATGCGCTCAAGGAGTTCGGTGCCAAGACCATGCACATTACCGAGGTGACGCGCGGGCTGCAGGAGGGCGACCGGCTCTTCTACCACAGCATTGTCACGTGGGAGGAGACGCTGCCCACCCGCGACGGCCAGCGTCGGTCTCGACCGAGCAAGCGTCCGAAGCATCCCGTGCGCCGGGCGATCCGCGCTCGCTGACGCACGCAGCACCAGGAGGCGCGCCGCGCTCAACCCGGCCGGGGCGCCTTCGTCTCTTATTCAGGGGGGGATCGGTCATGCGTGCGGCTGTTCTGCTCATGCTCATCTGCGGTCTGGCTCTGGCGGTGGCGCGCCCTGCGGGGTCAGGGCCCGCCGGCCTGGGGCGGTGGGAGGCGCGGGCGCCGATGCTCACCGACCGGACCGAGGTCGCCGGCGCGGCAATAGGCACGCGCGTCTTCATCATCGGGGGCTTCATCTCCGGCGGCACCACAGGGGGTCTCGAGGAGTACGACGCCGCGGCCAACACGTGGCGCACCCGCGCGCCACTGCCCGCCGGCGCGACCGTGCATCATGCCGTCATGGTGGCGGTGGGGCCGCGCATCTTTGTTCTCGGAGGATTCACGCCAGCCTGGACACCGCTCAACCACACGTGGGAGTACGATCCGGCCGGCGACGCCTGGCGTGCGCGCGCGCCGATGAGCGAAGCGCGCGGGGGGCTGGCCGCCGCCGTGCACGGTGATCGCATCTACGTCTTTTCAGGGACCGGCGCCGACGGACGGGATACACCGGTCACCGAAGAGTATGACCCCGCCGCCAACACGTGGCGCCGGCGCGCACCGATGCCGACCCCGCGCAACCACCATGCCGCCGCCACCGTTGGCGGCAGAATCTACACGTTTGTGGGTCGCGCACCGGGTCGCGGAAACGTGAACGTGACGGAGATCTACGATCCGGCCACCGACACATGGTCGACCGGCGCGCCGATTCCGACGGCGCGCAGCGGCATCGCCGCGGCCGCGCTTGGAGGGCGGATCTACGTCTTCGGCGGCGAGCTCGGGCGGCCGACGACGTATCCCGAGAACGAGGCATACGACCCGGCGACCAACACGTGGAGCGCCCGCGCGCCGATGCCGACACCGCGCCACGGGCTCGCGGCGGTGGTGGTCGGGGAGCGCATCTACGTGATCTCCGGCGGACCACGGCCCGGTGGCAGCTTCAGCAACTCCAATGAGGTGTTCGTTCCAGAGGAAGGACGGTAAACCGCGGCCGGTGCTGACGCACGAAGAGGTCCGTAGCGCACCGTTCAAGCGTCCCCAGCTGCCGATGTGGTCACGGCTCGTCGCGTTGTCGTTCGCGCATTTCACAAATGACCTGTACGCTGCCTTCCTCGCGCCGTTGCTCCCGCTGGTCGTGGCGAAGTTCAATCTGTCTCTCGCGCTGGCCGGGCTGATGGGCACGTCGTTCAACACGACCGCCGCGTTCGCCCAGCCGCTGTTCGGGATGGCGGCGGACCGCATCAACCGTCCGGTGTTTATGATCATGGGACCGCTGCTGACGGTCGTCGGGATGGGGCTACTTGGCCTGTCGCCCTCCTACGCGGTCATGCTCGCGGTCCTCTTTGTGACGGGTGTGGGGACGGCATCATTCCATCCACAGTCGTTTGCCCTCGCCGGCGCCGCGGGCGGTGACCGACGGGGCACCGGCCTCTCGGTGTTCGTCGCCGGAGGAGAACTGGGGTACGCGCTGGGACCGCTTTATGCCGCACTGGTCGTCGGAGCACTCGGGCTGTCCGGCACGGTGGCGGCGGCCCTCCCGGGCCTCGTGGCGTGCATCGTCGTCTGGTGGCTCGCGCGTTCCTGGCGCACCACGCACCCGACGCTTCCGGCCGGCATACGCAGCGATCTCCGTCAGCACGGCAGGCTGCTCGGACTCATGTGGTTGCTCGTCGTGGCGCGGAGCGTGATTCAGATGTCGTTCATTCTCTTCCTACCGCTCCTCCTCCGGCAGCGCGGGCAGTCGCTCATCCTCGGCGCGACCGCGGTGTTCCTGTTTGGCGGCGTCGGAGCGATCGGGGGTCTGCTGGGCGGCACCGTATCGGATCGAATCGGACGCCGTGCCGTGATGGCGATCTCGGCGCTGCTGAGCGCGCCGCTGCTGTTGATCTTTACGCGAACCTCAAGCGGGTGGGGGTTGCTGCCCCTTGCCCTGGGCGGGATTGCCTTCTATTTGTCGGCTCCGGTCACCGTCGCCATGGCCCAGGAGGTGCTTCCCCGTCGCGCGAGCCTGGCCAGCAGCATGGTGACCGGGATGGCCTGGGGAGCGGCGGGGCTGCTGCTGACGCTCGTTGGCGCGATCGCCGACCGTATCGGCCTGGCGAACACGCTGTCCGCGATCCAGGCGTTGGCGCTGGTGAGCCTCGCGTGCATTGCGTTGCTTCCGCGGCACGCAGAGTCGGGCACGCTCTAGCGCGGAACGGGAGAACGCCGGAGCCTTACGGACCGCTCACCGGCGTCACGACGCAGGTCGTCGTGCGTGTGACGCCAGGGATCTCTTGAAACCGCGACACGATGAGCCGGCCGAGCGTCTCCATGCTCTCGGTCTCGACGTAGGCGATGATGTCGGTGGGACCGGTCACGGCGTGGGCCATCTTCACGCCCGGCGTCTTTTGGATCTGTCCGAGCGCCTCGGCGAGCTTCCCCGGCAGAATGCGGATCAGCACATACGCCTTTACCATTGACGGCCCTCCCGGCGCGGTGCGAACTGACAGCCTCTGGCAAAGATCACGGCAGCATCATCGAAAGCACCATTTTCAAGAGATCACGGGCCAGAGCCAGCAGCAGGATTGCGACGATCGGTGACAGGTCGAGCCCGCCGATTGGGGGCATCAGCCTGCGGATGGGATCGAGGATCGGCGATGTGATCTGGCTGACGGCCGCCACCAGCCCGGGGAAGCGGCGGCCCAAATCCGGAATCCACGACAGTACAGCGCGGATGATGATCAGAAAGAACAGTGCCTTGTAGACGAGATCAACGAGAGCGGCCGGCTCCAACATCTGTCTCCCCCACTTGGGAACCGTACCGACGCGGGGCGACTTCAGTGGATTGCCAATAGTCGCCGTCCTATCCCACAAAGGCTGAGCGGCCCCGGGGTGTATCCCGGGGCCGCCGCGTGGCTTTCGTCTTAGACGATAGTGACGTTCGCCGCCTGTGGTCCCTTGCGCCCCTCAACGATCTCGAACTGAACCTGCTGACCTTCCTGCAGGTTGCGGAATCCATCCGCCTGGATCGCGGAGTAGTGCACAAAGACGTCCTTGCCGCCTTCCACGGAGATAAAGCCGTAACCCTTCTCCGCGCTGAACCACTTGACTGTGCCTGTTGCCATCTTACGTACACGTCCCTTCTTCGTACTGGTGTACAGATAACGCCGTTCGCACGCCGTACCTGTCTCGACGAACATAACATGGGCCAAAAGAATTCACAAGCCCCCGAGCGTCGGAACTCGGTCCTGGACCGAGTACGGTGCCATCAAGGATGACGGACATGCGCGGAGAACTCACAACTCACGTGCATGTGAGGTCACCAAGGTGATGGTTTCGAGGAGTCGCGCATGACAACAGGCCGCCACTTTCTTCAGATTCCGGGCCCCACGAACGTCCCGGATCGCATCCTGCGAGCCATGGACCGTCCGGTCCCCGACCATCGCGGACCCGATCTCCCCGACGTTCTCGGGGGAGTTCGCGAGGGGCTTCGAGAGATCTTTCAGACAGCGCGCGGAGAGATCGTCCTCTATCCGGGGTCGGGCACTGCCGGCTGGGAGTCATCGATCGTCAACACCTTGAGTTCCGGCGATCGAGTCCTGGCGTTCAACATCGGACAGTTCAGCCATCTCTACGCCGAGTGTGCACGGCGCTTCGGCATCGCCGTCGACGAGCTCGATCTGCCGTGGTCGCGCGGCGTGCCCGCCGACCTGGTGCGCGAGCGGCTTGCCGCCGATGCCCGCCACGAGTACGCGGCCGTGCTGGTCGTGCACAACGAGACCTCCACGGGCGTCACATCCAATCTCAAAGCTATCCGTAAAGCCATCGATGAGACCGCACATCCGGCCCTTCTCCTGGTGGACGTCGTCAGCGCGCTGGGCAGCATCGATTTCCGCTTTGACGAATGGGGGATCGATGTCGCCGTGACGGGCTCACAGAAAGGCCTCATGCTCCCACCAGGCATGGCGATTGTCTGTGTCGGACCGCGAGCGCTCGCGGCAAGCGAGCGAGCCAGCAGTCCCCGCTACTTTCTTGACTGGCGACCGGTGCTCGAAGAACACCGGCGCGGTTACACGCCGTACACGCCCGCGACGCTGCTGCTCTACGGACTGCGCGAAGCGTTACGCATGCTGCGGGAGGAGGGCCTCCCCAACGTGTTTGCCCGTCACCAGCGGCTCGCCGAGGGCGTGCGGCGCGCGGTGCGCGCGTGGGGATTGTCCATTGTCTGTGAAGATCCGGCGGAGGTCTCGCACAGCCTGACCGCGGTCTACAGCCCCGACGGCATCGACGCCGACGCCGTCGTACACTCGGCGGTCCAGCGCCTCAACCTGTCTCTGGGCATCGGCCTGGGCCGCCTGAAGGGCCGGGCGTTCCGGATTGGACATCTCGGATCGCTCAACGAGCTCGAGGTCATCGCCACCGTGGCCGGAGTCGAGATGGCTCTCGCCATGAACGGCGCGCGCCTTCGACCGGGCAGCGGGGTTGCGGCCTGCCAGGAGTTCCTGATGAGCCAGTACGTGGCTCCGCAGGAGCGCGCCGCGCGCTGACCGTCTCTTCAATGGATACCGACCGCCTGGCAAAGGCGCTTGCCTCGTCGATCAAGGGCGAGGTCCGCTTCGATCGCTACTCCCGCGTGCTGTACAGCACCGACGCCAGCATCTACCAGATCATGCCGATCGGGGTGGTGGTGCCCCGCGATGCGGACGACATCGCTGCGACGCTGCGGGTGTGCGCGCAGGAGCGCGTGCCGGTTCTCCCCCGCGGCGCGGGAACGAGCCTGGCCGGGCAATCTGTCGGTCAGGCCGTCGTCCTCGACTGTTCCAAGTACATGCACGGAATTCTGGAGATCGAGCCTGACGCCGGGCGGGTCCGCGTTCAGCCGGGGGTGGTGCAGGATGTCTTGAACGGGGCGCTGGTACCGCACCGGATGCGCCTGGGCCCCGACACCGCCACCAGCAACAGGGCGACGCTTGGCGGCATGATTGGCAACAACTCCGCAGGCGCGCGGTCGATTGTCTACGGGAAGATGGTCGATCATGTGCTCGCGCTCCGCGTCCTTCTCTACGATGGGACAGAGCTGACGCTGAGCGCGCTCGATGACGCGGCGCTGGAAGCAAAGCGCGGGGAGCCCTCGCGTGAAGGCGATCTCTACCGCGCGGTCCTCGAGGTCGTTGAGCAGGATCGTGACGAGATCGAGCGCCGCTATCCGCGCCTGCTGCGGCGCGTGGCGGGCTACAACCTGCCCGAGATGTTCCTGCGGCCGTTCAATCTCGCCCGGTTGATCGTGGGGTCAGAAGGCACGCTTGGCGTCGTCACGGAGGCGACCGTGCGTGTGGTCCCGCGGCCCCAGCACGCGGCGGTCGCGGTCGTGCACTTTCGCGATCTGCTCGAGGCGCTTGAGGCCACGCAGGTCATCCTCCCCCACGGCCCCTCGGCGGTCGAGCTCATCGACCGAATGGTCCTGGACATGACGCGGGCGCAGATGGACTACGCGCGCCGCATGACGTTTCTCGAAGGGGATCCCGAAGCGCTGCTGATCGTTGAGTTCGCCGGTGATGCCCCCGACGAGGTCTTGACGCGCCTGGCCGCGATGGAGCGATCTCTCGCACAGGCGAAGATGGGCTACGCCGTCGTCCGCGCCCTCGACCTCCCCGCGCAAGACAATATCTGGCAGGTACGCAAGGCCGGGCAGGGGTTGCTCCAGGGGGTGAAGGGGGATGCCAAGCCCATCACCTTCGTGGAGGATACCGCGGTGCCACCGGAGCGGCTTGCGCCGTACATCGCCCGCTTCCGCGAAATCCTCCAGCGACACGGCGTTCGCGCGGCCATCTACGCCCACGCCAGCGTGGGCTGCCTTCACGTGCGTCCCTTGATCAACTTGAAAGATGCCCGCGAGATCGAGACGATGCGCGCCATTGCCGAAGCCGTGGGCGAGCTCGTTATCGAGTTCGGCGGCGTGATGAGCGGGGAGCACGGCGACGGGCTCGTCCGTGGGTGGTTCCTCGAGCGCTATTTCGGTCCGGCGATCTACGGCGACTTCCGCGCCATCAAGGTCGCGTTTGATCCGTACGGCCTGATGAACCCGGGCAAGATCGTGAATGCGCCCTCCATGACCGAGAGTCTGCGGTACGGCCCGGCCTATCAGACGGTGCCGCTCCGCACGCACTTTGACTGGAGCCGGGACGGCGGGATGGCGGCCGGGGTCGAGCTCTGCAGCGGCATCGGCGCCTGTCGCAAGACCACCGACGGCACGATGTGCCCCTCCTACATGGTGACGCGGGAAGAGGAGCACTCGACCCGGGGGCGCGCAAATCTATTGAGGGCCGCGCTGTCGGGCGTCCTGCCGGCCACCGATCTCACCGGACACCGCCTGTATGAGGCGCTCGACCTTTGTCTTGAGTGCAAGGGCTGCAAAGCCGAGTGCCCCGCGAACGTGGACATGGCAAAGCTGAAATACGAATTCCTCGCGCGCTACTACGAAACGAACGGCTATCCGCTGCGGGCGCGCCTCTTCGGCCACATCCACCGGCTGAACCGTCTTGGGTGCGCGCTCGCGCCGGTCTCGACGTGGATGGCGCAGTCTGCTCCGGCGCGCTGGGCACTGGATCGTTTCGTCGGCATCGACCGGCGCCGGCGGTTGCCCCCGTTTGCGCGGCAGACGTTCGACGCCTGGTGGAAGCGACGGGCGCGCTCACCACACGGGTCGCACGGCGCGCGTGTGGCGCTCTTCGCCGATACGTTCGTGCGCTTCAACTACCCTGAGATCGGTCGCGCCGCGGTGCGGCTGCTGGAAGGCCTCGGCTTCGAGGTCGTGGTGCCGCCGGTGACCTGCTGCGGCCGGCCCATGATCAGCAAGGGCCTGCTCGGCACTGCCAGGGAGAGCGTGCGGGAGAATCTCAAGATCCTGCTGCCCTATGCGCGAGAAGGGATTCCCATCGTGGGATGCGAGCCGTCGTGTATCCTGACGTTTCGCGACGAGGTGCCCGACCTCTTCCCCGATGCCGACGCCCGCGCGGTGGCCGACAAGGTCTTTCTCATCGATGAGTTTCTCCACGCACGGGGGCTCATCGCCTGGCCGCCTGCAGCGGGTCGAAAAGTGCTCTTGCACGGCCACTGCCATCAAAAAGCCATGGTCGGCACACGGTCCGCGGCGACCGTGCTGAGATCGGCAGGGTTCGAGGTTGAGGTGATCGATTCGGGCTGCTGCGGCATGGCCGGCTCGTTCGGATTTGAGCGTGAGCACTACGAGATATCGATGGCCATCGGCGAGCGCCGGCTGCTCCCGGCGGTGCGCCAGCTGCGCGCCGCCGACGACGTCGTCGCGATGGGCGTGTCATGCCGGCAGCAGATCAGCCAGGGAACCGGTCGCCGGGCAAAGCATCTGGTTGAATTGCTCGCCGAGACGATGCCTCATGCCTGAGCTGCCCGATATCACCGTTTACATCGAGAGCCTGGCCGCACGGATCCTCGGCTCGCCGCTGGAACGCCTCCGCCTGGCGAGTCCCTTCTTTCTGCGGTCGGTGGACCCGGCTGTCCGCGAGGTCGAGGGCAAGCGGGTCGCGGGGCTCCGGCGGATCGGCAAGCATGTCGTGCTCGCGCTGGAGGCCGACCTGTTTGTGGTCATCCATCTGATGATCGCGGGCCGTCTCCACTGGAAGGAGCGCGGAGCGAAGATCCCCGCCCGTGTTGGCCTGGCCGCGTTCGACTTTCCCACAGGGACGCTGATCGTCACCGAGGCCAGCACGAGGAAGCGGGCTTCGCTGCATCTCGCTCGGGGCGAGGCGGCCCTCGCGCAGTTCGACCGCGGTGGTCTCGAGGTCTTCGACGCCGACCTCGCGGCCTTCACGGCCGCGTTGCGGCGCGAGCGCCACACCGTCAAGCGCGCCCTCACCGATCCGACACTCTTCAGTGGCATCGGCAACGCCTATTCGGACGAGATCCTTTTTCACGCGCGCCTCTCACCCGCGACACTCACCACCAAACTCGACGACGCCGAGGTCACCCGGCTGTTTGAGGCCACGCGCGAGACGCTCAGCGAGTGGGTCCAGCGGCTGCGTCGCGATGCAGGCGACGGTTTTCCCGAACGGGTGACGGCCTTCAGGAAGGGGATGGCGGTCCACGGCCGGTACCGGCGTCCGTGCCCGATCTGCGGCGCGCCGATTCAGCGTATCGCCTATGCCGACA